>JBLIIN010000070.1:0-7613 GCA_047635075.1 Methylophagaceae bacterium
CATCACCAGATACTGCATCGCAAAAACCCGAGTTGGATCGATACCTATTACCAGTTCAGCACCCGCAGCCAGCATACGCCAGCCATGATATCCATTACCACAACCAACATCTAAGATCGTACGACCGATTAGAGGTTGAATATGACCCAAAATCCTATCCCATTTCCAATCTGATCGCCACTCCGTGTCCAATTCAACACCAAATAGTTGGTAGGGTCCTTTACGCCAAGGATGAAAGTGTTCTAGCTGTTCACGCATTACAACACTGTCAGTGTCTGAAATAGAGCTACTGTCACCTATTCGGACACCGTTGCTAAGATCAACATCAATACCATCTACTTGAGGTAGCGTTGCCAGAGCCGCTTGCCAAACAGGCATTTTGCCATGAGCATCCGCAGCAAGCCGGTTTTCAAGCAGTGGCTTTAATAAATCAAGCCAAGTTGATAATCCCATTGCCTCAAGCTTGGGGTAAAGCGCCTTATAGACATTCATTTAATCGCAATCATCGATGCAAAGTTAAAACACTGAAACCAGATGCTACAAAATTTAAATCCTGCGTCAGACAAACGCTGTTGATGCACTGCTAAGCTTTCTGGCACCAGCACATTTTCCAAAGCTGTCCGCTTTTGACTAATCTCAAGATCGCTGTACCCATTGGCCCGCTTAAAATCATGGTGGGCATCGATCAAAAAATTAGACTGCGCATCATCATTAAAGGCAAGTTTTTCAGATAATAGCAATATGCCACCCGGTAGAAGCCCTTCATAAATACGCTCAATTAAAGCCAACCGCCGGTCCAAATCAATAAATTGCAAAGTAAAATTCATCACTACAACTGATGCATTTTCAATCTCAGTTTTATCAATATCAACACACCGTAAATCAACAGAAATCGTTGATGCCGATGTGGAGCTATCTGATGCTAATAAAGTACGTCCACGCTCGATCATCTCAGGAGAATTGTCGACAGCAATAATATCGCAACCCGGTTGCTTAATTCGCTGACGCATCGACAAACTCACAGCACCCAATGAACAACCTAAGTCGTAACATTGACTATTAGCTTGTGCATAACGACCTGCCATTACTCCAATACTCGAAATTAAAGTGCTATAACCAGGTACAGAGCGTTGAATCATATCTGGAAAAACAGACACCACCCTTTCATCAAATTTAAAGTCGATGATCTCGTCTAGTGCAGTGGCATAAATTTCATCTGCTTGTTTAACCACCTTGTTCAGCCTTTTTCTTTGCTACATTGTCACGCAAATACACTGGCAAAGCCTGCTCGGCTCGCAGCAAATTACCGGCTAATATTTCATCCTCCGCTAACGTAATCACATTAACAGCTTCCGGGTAATAATTGGCTTCGACATGGGAGAGTAAACGACCAAAGTTAGCTTGCAATTGTGTTTCATAAACACTCCATGCTGTACCAACACCAACGCAGGCTCCTTGATGATAAGGGACAAAGTCAGTGGGATTACAAACACGTTCTTGATTCAATAATCTTATAGATTTCCCGTCGTAATGATAATGCGCACAATAAATCTCACCCATTCGAGCGTCCATCGCAACGGCAATATATGCTGAGCCTATTTCGTCTGCTGCTTTTTGAGCAACAGCAGCCAAAGAAGAAATGGGCACGACAGGAATCTCTCGAGCAAAAGCAATGCCCTGTGCCACACTCACGCCGACTCGAACACCAGTGAATGAACCGGGACCACGTCCGAAGGCTAGTACATCGACATCAGACAACGATGAGGCTGACTGTTCAAACAAGTTATCCATCATGCCTAACACTAAGTCAGAATGGCCACGTTGTGTCTTTTTAGTTAGCTCATAACGCTTTCCTTGGAATAGCAAGGCAGTCGAGCACATTTCAGAACAGGTATCTAAAGCAAGAATATTCATTAATTGGATAATATCGTCTAACTTGAAAATTAATAAGATAGATATTATAAGCTAATCAGTAAAAAAACACGGTTTACTATTTCATTAAGCCGAAAAATAAAACTACTTATTGCTTGTTTTCATTGGTATAGAATGTAAACCTAATCTACCTTCTTATTCCTTCAATGGATAGTGTAAGGTTAATAGCATTAGACTGTTCTCCTAAGATGCTGGTACTAATACCGTAGTCAGTTAATTTGAATTGTGTTTCACCTACGAAACCACGACGATAACCGAACCAAGGATCATGCCCATGTCCCACCGGCGTCACTGCAATTTCCATCGGCTTTTTAATACCTCTGAAAGTGAAATCTCCTAATAAAATTGCGGTACCATCTTCATTCTCATTAAACGATGTCGAAACAAAAGTCGCCTTTGGAAACTGCGTCACATCTAAATAAGCCTCACCGCGTAAGTGTTTATCGCGTTCCGCATGATTCGTATCAACACTGGCCACATCAATTGTCACAGACACAGAAGAAGCACTAGGTTTGGCTTCGTCATAGGTGAAAGCGCCATCAAACCGGTTGAACCGACCACTCATCCAACTAAAACCTAAATGCTGAATACGAAAATCGATAGAAGCATGCATCCCTTTAATATCAAAATCATATTCCTCTGCCGTTGCAAGCAACGGAAGCCATAGAAAAAATGCCAAATAATATCGCTCTAACTTCACCTTTCTCTCCTCACTTACCTAACATACGTTTTAGCACTGCATCTTGATCAACAAAATGGTGTTTTAAAGCCGCAATAAAATGTAAACCAACTAAAATCATTAACAGATAGGCGCCATAACAATGAAAGTCACCCATCCACCGCATCACTATATCATCAAGATCTAGCAAAGATGGAACCGCAAAATAATCAAAGAATATTAGCCCTTGCCCCTGTCCTGTCACAATAAAGTAACCACTAAAAACTAAAACATAAATAAGCAACAATAAAGCGAAATGCATCAGGCTAGATAAACGGGCCTGCCAACCCTTAACATCCAATAGTGCAATCACAGGCTTGCGTATACATTGCCAAACGCCTTGCACCAAAACAAACGCAGATAAGAGAATGCCGATCCCTTTGTGCCACCATGGCCCCTGATAGTACCAAGGGTCGTAATAGTCAAGGCTCACCATCCAAATACCTGACACAAAAAGTATAATGACCGCAGCAGCGATTATCCAATGAAGGAAAATAGTTGCCAAACCTAAGCGGATGTTATGATTCAATTGTCGTTCCATCATTGGTCTAAATAGCCGATAAATTAAGAATTACGAGGTTTTTTAATACTCGACTCCGTCACAACTTATACAGAAAGAGAGAGACTCATCACGTTTTTCAATATAGCAAAAGATTAGTATCATATCCAGAAGCGCACGCACGCAATTCCATAGTAGGATATCAAGGGTAAATAATGGTGGCAGACGATAAAGTAATCCTCTTTGGCCCCCACGCCAACCATAACGCCACACTCTCGTCTTCAGCGCAAAAGGCGATTAAAGATTGTAGAGAAACGCTGTCAACCATATTACCGAAGAGCTTTGCATTCTTCGATGGTTTAGATGATGCGCTGTTTGATCTCGCCGATAAAGCTGAAAGTAATCAAAAACAAGAAGAATACTTCACTGCCATGCGTCAGATCCGTCTTGTGCAAGGAGACATCAAGAAAAAATTCACTCAAAATATTGTCACTGATTTCGATAATTTCTGGAAAAAACCTACCGCAAAAAACTATCCTCGCCTTGAAACAAACAAAGATAGGAGCCTTGAAATCAATGATACTGAGCTCTGCTTATTACAAAATGCGGATTTAGAGGAAGAAATTGCTATCCGGCGCATTAGCGGACGGAGCCAATCTGTTTGTGGCAATGAAATAGGCAAGCTAACCACTAGATTTGCCCATATGCTCAGTATCGAAAGCGAAGTCAAACTTGATAACCCGCTCGACTCCGTTAATGTTATCAATCATCTCAAAGAAGTCATCTCGCCATTACCAATCAATATTTCAATAAAACTAGTTATCTATAAACAGTATGAAAAACAAGCGGTAAACAACTTGTTCCAGCTTTACCAAACACTGAACAAACAATTAACAGATAATGGTATATTGCCCAAAATTCCTTATAAAATTCACCCTGAAAAAACAGTCGAAGACAGGAATGCTCACAATCAACAAAATAGTAATCATGAAAACTCAAACTCATCATTAGATCAAGTAATTGCTCATCACATCAGTCACTCTGAATATGGTGGAACAACCCCATATGCTCAATCACATTCAAGTCATGATGATGACTTGTTCAACAGTCTTAGACAGCTACTCACGGGTGGAAGTAGTAGCAAAAGGACATCTCCTGCTGCCACATCTGAAGAGCAACTCACCAGTATCGCTGATCATCGAACCTTGTTATCCGCTCTCTCGAGCATTCAGCAACAGCAAAGTGGTATCAATATTTCAGAACAAGGCGATATTGATCTGCCTGCCGTTCGCTCCACTCTTCTGCAAACACTCAATGCCAATGGAAATGCAAACGAAATTAGTCAAACGATTAGTCCACTTGATAACGACACGCTCGACATAATAGATTTGTTATTTGAATTTATCCTAGAAGATAAAAATATCCCCTTACCTATGCGTGGTTTATTAGCCCGCCTTCAAATTCCTATGCTTAAAATTGCTATTGCGGATAAAGGCTTCTTTCACCACAAAAATCATCCAGCGCGCAGGCTGCTCAACAACTTAGCCCAGGCAGCGACAGGTTGGACACAGACCAAAAACTATGAACAGGAGCCCCTTTATAAGCATATTGATAACATCGTCACCAATCTCGTTAGTAACTTCAAGACTGATATTCAAATCTTCGAGCAAATCAACGAAGAACTAAATGATTTCGCTGCCCGTCAACAACACAGCAGCCAAGCAATTGAGAAACTGACTGCTGAAACTAGCCAAGGTCAGGAGCGTGTTGAATTAGCCCAACATCACGTCGACAAGATTATCCATGGACTATACGTTGAAGCATCCCCTGTACCTAAAGTCATCGTGTCTCTAATAGAAGATGGTTGGAAACAATCACTTCGCCTTCGCCTCATTCAAAAGGGCGAAGAAAGTGAAGAATGGCAAACGAGCATTAGCCTAATTAAACAGCTGTTGAAGAGTGTCAAACGAACAGAGAGCGAAGAAGAAAGACAGCAGCGACTAGAGCTCATACCTGGCTTACACAAAGAAGTGCAGTCTTATCTCCAATCTACACCTATCACACCCAACACGCTTACCGTCTTACTCAAAGCATTACAGCGCTGTCATATTAAGATTCTAAATGGCGATGAAATCTTAGAGAACGAGCAAAAAAGATTCAGTGCTGATACTGCGCCTGAACCAAGGAAAACTCAAGATCCTATCAAACGAATAGAACTCGAGATGTACTCGAGTGTCACAGCAATTGATAACGTTAAAAAATTGAAAATTGGCACATGGGTAGACATACAAGAATTAGACAAAGAGCCGCGCAGGATCAAATTCTCATGGCGTAGCAATCTGACTAAAAAATGCTTATTTGTTACCTCAAAAGGTATTAAAGCAGCTGAATGGACAGAACAAGAGCTAGCCGTCATGTTCGAAAAAGGCGAAGCATCAATATTAGATCAGTCAAAACCATTAATGGATAGGGCCTTAGTCTCGATGATGGAAACAGTGAACAAAGTAAACTAAATCAGGACCATTGACCGTTAAGTCGCCGATTCATAACCCAAGTTAAAGGCCTGACTAAATAAGCTACTCTACTCAACAATATTGATTACAGTCCCAACAGAAACATATTCACTTAACTCTTCAACTTCGGCATTGCGTAAAGCAATGCATCCCTCTGTCCAATCAATATTTTGATGAATTTTTACTTTTTCTTTATTTTCTAAACCAATACCATGAATACCAATCGCCCCACCCAACATTAGATTCTGTGGGGGCTGCCGCCCAAAAATATGAGCGTCAAGAACTAAACGATACTCTGCTTGAGTAATGTTTTTCTCAATTAATGCCCGCTTGGCATCTTGAATATTGGGATAATTTAATTGCATAAACAAATGGAAACGGCCACTTTCCCTGATTTGCATTATTTTATACTTACCTGTCGGTGTACGCCCATCACCCTCTCTTAATTTGGCGTAGCGACCACCGCTGCCTAAAGCCACTTTGAAACTTTTTAAAATGAACCTGCCTTTTTTGACATACAAGGTATTTGTCGATCGTAATAACAATAAAGAAACTTCGTCTGTTATTGCTGACACTTGGGCAGACAATGCAGCCAAAGTCATTAACACAAAATAAGACAGAATACGTTTCATCGTCGAATCACACTCACCTAAAAATTATAAAAACAACTTACCGATAATAGGCCGATTACGCCGCGTTAATTCATATAGCGATCTTGGCAAATTGATCTGAAACCGATCTTCTAAAGCCTCAACTGAGCTCTTGAGCCGTTTCAAATTTGACTGTGTAACTAACTGTTTTGTCGCCAAACAAATCACATTACCTTTATCTTCAACCGGTAAGACTAAATTCCGGCCTTCAAAACTGGTATTAATTCGCTTCAGGGACTGCTTAAATGTCGGCCTGTTTGTGCCCCACAGGTTAATACTCATGACACCCGTCTTTGTTAACAAACCAGCACAAGCGTCAAAGAAAGATTGAATCCCAACGCTTGCTGCCATTCCAACATGGTCATAGGCATCGACCAACAGCATATCGTAACTGACCTCATTTTTATAATACTGTTCCTGCACAAATAAATAACCATCACCAACATGGATTATCAATCGCTCATCCTTTTCTGGCACGTGAAAATAGCCATGTGCTACTTTCACCACATCTTCTCTATATTCCACCACGTCAATATGACATTCAGGAAAATGATGAAGCAAATACTTGACTAATGAACCGCCCCCTAAGCCAACGACTAGAACTCGTCTGGGGCTTGAATTAAGTAACAATGCTGCCATCATAGCTTCGGTGTAACTCAACTCCAAAGTATGCGGGACTTTTAAAGACATGCAACTCTGACGAGGAAATGTGCCAAAATGCAAAGAGCGAATATCACCATCATCAACAACTTCAATCACACCATCATCAGATTGCGATTGATGCACAACGAGACCATCATACAAATGCATCTATTCCTTCCTTGGATCAGAAATCGTCACTTTCAACCATGAACGTACTGTCATCGACAGCATGGATTCCAAGCCATAAAAGACATGATTCGCACCTAGAACTTGCCGCACAGAATAATTGTTTTTAGACACACGCTTCATTGATGCTCTGCGTTGCTTAATTGCCATCTCAACACCAGACAAATCATACTCACCATAAACTTCGAGCACTGGGATTTCTGAGCCTTCGAAATCATCACCAATACCCGCGTCAGCCATGCCAACCAGAATTAAGCCCGCCACAGGTAAAGTTTGTGAGTCAAGCATTGCTATTGCCACTTCGCCGCCTTTTCCGTGACCTAAGAAGATCACGCTCTCGAAACCTTTTGATTGCAACATTGTTAATGCTGCTTCAACTCTTGTTGAATTTGGGACTGGAGATAAAGCCACATCTTCCATTTTGTCACCCGTTACAACATCACCGCTAGCATCTTCAGTTGCATTACCGGGTA
>JBLIIN010000071.1:0-7598 GCA_047635075.1 Methylophagaceae bacterium
TTGCTACTGACCGTGCTTCCAATTAAAAAAGCTAATAGCCCAAAAAATAGCGTCCATAGGATCCAGTGACTAACAACAAATTCCCCGAAATTTTCCATACCCGACCTTGTTATACCTTCGTTCTATGACAGAACCTGTCATTCACACCAAAACACATTATAATACACCGCATCAACTATCATTTACATGTATTAACACGATCTCACCACTTGTTATCGTTATTGAGGATAATCAATGAGCCAATCTCATCGCCCATTAGCCCTGATCATACTAGATGGTTGGGGGTATAGTGAAACACCACAACACAATGCTATCTATGCCGCAAATACCCCAGTATGGGATCACTTATGGGCTAAGTATCCGCATACACTGATCAGCGCTTCTGGTGAAGGTGTTGGTCTTCCCGGTGATCAAATGGGTAATTCTGAAGTTGGGCACCTAAACATTGGTGCAGGCCGTGTGGTGTATCAAGAATTCACTCGGATTAGCTTGGCTATTCGAGATCGATCGTTTTACGTTAACACCACCTTACTGCAAGTGGTTACTGATGCAAAAAAAGCCCATAAAGCCATTCACATAATGGGTTTGTTATCTTCTGGTGGTGTTCATAGTCACGAAGAACACTTGCAAGCTATGGTAGAGATGGCTGTGAAACAAGGTGTTGAAAAAGTTTATGTCCACGCCTTCCTTGATGGCCGAGATACTCCACCGAGAAGTGCTCAAGCATCCATCGAGGCCATGGAAGCAAAATTTAAAATACTGGGGGGAGGCCAGTTTGCCTCATTAATCGGTCGCTTCTATGCAATGGACAGAGATCAACGTTGGGATCGTGTTGAAGCCGCGTACCACCTGCTAACAGATGGCGCTTGTGAATTTGATGCTGATAATGCAACCGATGGACTTGCAATGGCATATCAACGCGACGAAACAGATGAATTTGTTCAAGCCACACGCATCGGGCCTAGACGAATTACAATGGAAGAGGGCGATGCCGTTGTCTTTATGAACTTCCGGTCTGACCGCGCCCGTGAGTTAACTTTGGCTCTAACTTCGCCCGACTTTACAGGTTTTCCAAGGCCTAGATCGCTGAACTTAACATCCGTGGTGACGCTCACAGAATATAAAAAAGACTTTAGTAATCCTGTCGCCTTTTCTTCCTCGAAGCTTAATAATGTTTTGGGTGCTTATTTAGCGGATCAAGGTAAACGGCAACTGCGTATTTCAGAAACTGAAAAATATGCACATGTGACCTTTTTCTTTAATGGCGGTGAAGAGGAACCCTTCGAAGGTGAGGATCGAATTTTAATTCCATCACCACAAGTTAAGACTTATGACATGCAACCCGCTATGGCAGCACCTGAAGTGGCAGAAAAGCTAGTTGACGCAATTCATAGCCTAAAATATGATGCTATCGTGTGCAACTTTGCCAACGCTGACATGGTGGGTCATAGTGGACAGTATGATGCTGCTGTTGAAGCCATTGAGGCGCTAGACATGGCATTAGGCCAAGTTTGGGCAGCACTGCAAGCCGTCGGCGGCGAGATGATTGTTACCGCTGATCATGGCAATGCTGAATACATGCTAAACGAAGTCACAGGCCAAGCGCACACTGCTCACACTAACAATCCTGTTCCTTTAATTTATGCGGGGCGGTTGGGACAATGCGCACAACAGGGAACGTTATCAGATATTGCACCCACAATGTTATCTTTGATGGACTTGCCTATTCCTGATGAAATGGGCAAACACATTTTAGTTAAATTGGCATAAGGCTTCTATTTTCAAAATTAAAATGCTTATCCAAGTTTTGTTGTGCTGTTTTAGTCTGTTCGTCATATCGAACACTCTTGCAGCCGAGGTCGATTCTGTACAGCGCTTAGAAGACGTCCAGGCTGAAATCAAAATTTTATCCAATGCGCTAGATCTCGATAAGAAAACACGCTCAGCACTTTACCGTCAGCTCAAGGAACAAAGTCAGGCCGTCTCGACATTAAATCGAGAGTTACGGATATTAGATCAACAACTTGAACAAAAAAAACGGCATCTAAACGACCTTGAAGAAGCGCAAGATGCTTTTCGCCAGTCTCATGCCAAGCAGCTGATTGCTCTCAATGCACAACTCCGTGCCGCTTACATGAATTCTCAACCCCATTATCTACAAGTCTTGCTCAATCAACAAACACCAGCAAAATTAAGCCGTACTAATACTTATTTTCATTACTTTCATGAGGCTCGGCAAACCCAATTGGTCACCATCAGCGATAATCTCAAAGGTCTTGATAATAATAAACAGAGCTTATTGGCAGCTCGCCATGAACAAGAATTGATGTATCAGCAAAGAAAAACACAACAGCAGCGATTAGGGTCTCAAAATAAGCAACGCCTAGTTACAGCTAAACAGTTAGATCATCGCGTGAATAAACAAGGGCTTCGTGTCATATCACTCAAAGAAGAAGCACAAGCATTGAGAGACCTGCTTCAATCCCTAGCCCAGGCAAAACCCTCAAAAGCTATATCAACGAAACCTTTTGCGACATTAAAAGGTCAATTAAGTTGGCCAGTTAAGGGTATAGTAACTACCCATTATGGTAGTTCTAGACAGCTCGGGAAATTGACCTGGCAAGGCATATTGATTAAGTCTTCTACTGGCAAAGAAATTCACTCCGCCGCAGCTGGCCGAGTGGTGTTTTCGGACTGGCTACGTGGTTTTGGCTTATTGCTAATTATTGACCATGGTGATAATTATATGACCCTGTACGGTAATAACGAAAGCTTACTAAGAGAAGTAGGTGACACCGTCAATGCAAACGAATTGGTTGCTTTAAGCGGTAATCAAGGTATCAAACGATATGCTGGGCTCTACTTTGAGCTCCGGCATCAAGGCAATCCAACCGACCCCATCAAGTGGCTTGGTAAACGCAGTTAATAATTTTAGGGAAAGGCTATGAGTTTTTTGAGACGAGATATTGGTTTGATTTCTGCAGGCGCTATTTTGGGTGCTTCGCTGATATTCGGTCAAATGGTTTTGGCTGATAATGAAAATACTCGTCCGGATATTCCACTCAATGAGCTCCGCGCTTTTTCAGAAATATTCGGCCGTATCAAAAATAACTACGTCGAACCAGTAGAAGATAAAGAACTCCTACAAAATGCCATACGTGGCATGCTATCTGGATTAGATCCTCATTCAACTTATCTCGACCTAGATGACTTCAAACAACTCCGTGAAGGGACAACAGGAGAGTTTGGTGGTTTAGGTATCGAGGTTACTATGGAAGATGGCTTTGTTCGTGTGGTGTCACCAATTGATGACACTCCAGCAGCCAAAGCCGGTTTACAAGCAGGGGATTTAATTATCCGACTTGGTGACTCGCCCGTGAAGGGGATGGAATTGAGTGATGCCGTCGACATTATGCGTGGTAAGCCCGGTACAATATTAGATCTAACCATTATCCGCGAGGGTGAGGCTAAACCCCTTAAAGTCTCATTGAAACGGGCTATCATCAAGGTTAAGAGTGTCAAGCATCGTACCCTTGAACCCGGTTATGGATACGTCCGCATTAGCACATTCCAACAGCGTACCGGTCCTGGCTTAAATGAAGCGATTGAACAGCTAAAAAAAGATAACGATGGGACTTTAAACGGTCTAGTGCTAGATTTACGTAACAATCCGGGTGGCTTATTAAATGCCGCGGTAGAAGTCTCTGATAGTTTCATAACCAAAGGAATGATTGTCTACACTGACGGTCGTATTCCAGAATCAAAACAAGAGTTTATGGCAAAGCCGCGAGATGTTTTGAAAGGGGCGCCACTGGTTGTATTGGTGAACGGCGGTTCTGCATCAGCATCTGAAATTGTAGCCGGTGCGTTACAAGATCATCATCGTGCCGTGATCATTGGTTCTAAAACATTTGGTAAAGGATCTGTTCAAACCGTCATGCCACTAACCGATAGCACCGCAGTCAAGATGACTACAGCGCGCTACTTCACACCCTCTGGTCGCTCAATTCAAGCGGAAGGTATTGTCCCTGACATTACTATCGACCGTGTGAAAATTACCGCTAGCGAAAATGCGGGTTTTGAGCCTCTACGTGAAAAAGACTTATCAAAACACATCTCCAATGGTAATGGTAAAACTGACGCTGAGATTACAAAAGAAATGGCTGAGAAAGAAACTGAAAAAGAAAAAGATGATGCACCCTTAGCGGTTACCGATTACTATCTATCAGAAGCACTCAACCTGTTAAAAGGGATTCACATTCTTAATCGTTAGACTAATCGTGCCAAATCCGCAGGGTGCTTAAGCACCCTTAAGCCCTCTCTTCAAAGGGGGACAGTCATGCCTGTTTATGAACACTCTGGCCTGTTTATATTGCTGGTTGAGCCATCGCCAACACAGCGAAAAATCATCAGTGGCTATCTTAAAGAGCAGGGTGTTGAGCAAGTCGACAGCGTCAGCAAATGGCCAATAAGCCCCTTCTTTTATCCATAAATACCCACCCGATTTAGTAATTAGTGCCATGTACTTACCGGATGTGTCGGCCACAGATTTATTGGTAGATTTAAGGAGTCGGGAAGATTCTGAATCCATTAATTTCATGCTAGTTTCCAGTGAAACCGCTTTCACTGCTCTTGGCCCTATCCGTCAGGCAGGCGTTATTGCCATTCTACCTAAACCTTTCGTACACCATGATCTAGATCGTGCCTTAAGAACAACTCTTGACTATATCAGTCCTGAAGAGTTGGCCTTAGCCAGCGATGACATCAGAGAAATTAATGTATAGGTTGTTGATGATAGTATGACCGCTAGAAAGCATATATCTCGAGTACTACAGAAATATGGGCATTGAGCGTGTTACAACGGCTGATAGTGGCCTTGACGCCATTGCTAAGCTATCAGATGACGACTTCGATTTGGTTGTCACTGACCTCAACATGCTTGTTATGGACGGACAGCAACTGATCCAGCATGTCCGCCATGACATGGGCAACACTTATATTCCCATTATGATCGTTACCAGTGAAAATGATGCTGCCCGGCTCAGTAGCGTGCAGCAATCTGGCGTCTCTGCTATCTGTGATAAGCCCTTTGAGCCAAAGTCTGTTCGGGAAATTTTATTCTGCGTATTAAATGACAAGCAAAAAAATAGGCCACCTAAGTGACCTACTTTAAGTTAGGACCCTTGTTTACTTAAAAATCGCCACACTCTACGTCAGCTAGTGTTTTTGACTTAATATCTTCGAGAGAAGGCAATAGGTCATATGCAAAAATATCTTGGCCTGAGTAACTCTTGTGCGTCTTAATACGCTCATACCATGACTTTACGTTAGGACGTGAGTCCAACATCTCTGCTTCACCAATGACTGATAAGAGATGTAGGTATGCTGTGAAATGAATATCTACATAACAAAACTCGCCCACTATGAATTTTGATGTGATCTTTTCATTCAAAGCATCTAGTGGTGCGCCTAATGCTGATCGTGCTGAGCTGATTGCTGCATCGTCTGCTGAATATCCTGCATCGCCCATTGGCCCTATAACTATCTCTTGCATTAATGTTTCAACATGCGGTTGTACTTCTGTACGACCAATGTCTATCCAATAGTTTTGCTCAGCTAGTACCGCAGCATTACGAGGAGCGAGGAACGTGCCTAAGCCTTTTCCTTCTACGAATACACAGGTGCCATGCTCACCTATTACTACATAATTGGCTTCTTTTAATGCCGGTAAAATCCCAAGTGGTGAAATTTTGCGATAGTCTTCGCTGTCTTGCTGTTTAGTTGACATATCAACAACAGAAGTTTCAGCTTCGATACCTTTTTCAGCAGCAGTTAGCATCACTTTTAAGGTGTCTGGATCACCCGGAAACCCCAGTAATTGCATTATGTACTGGTTTTTTTTCATCTCACCATCACCCTCAGTTTGGGATGAGAATGGTTTTGCAGCTGAGCCAAAATGAAATAAGTCACTCATTATTTTTTCCTCCAAGCCAACTAGTTAAGCAGCTTGTAATTGTTTTTGTTTAATGTCATCCAGAGAAGGCAAGCTCGCGTAACTAGGGCGTTGCTTAACCTTGTCAAACCAGGCTTTAACATTGGCTCTTGAATCGATCAGACTTTGCTTTCCGCCCAATTCGATAAAATGGGCAACCGCTGTCCAGTGCACATCAGCATAGCTGTAATCGCCGACAATAAATTTTTTGCCTGTTAATGCCGCATCAAAGGCATCTAATACTGGCTCAATGAGTGCAATTGCATTTGTATCTTCAGCACTACCGAATGCTGCAGCGTTAATTAGGGACTCTACTGGGCCACTGATTGTTTCAGCCACTTGGCCCCAATAATTCATGTGCCCAAAGTTTTGAGCTTTTTTAGGGTTCAGAAAACCCTTTCCGCGAGTATCTAGATAGGCTAGGCCAGCTTCAGCACCGATAGCTATAGCATCAC
Organism: Methylophagaceae bacterium; assembly: GCA_047635075.1. Taxonomy (GTDB): domain Bacteria; phylum Pseudomonadota; class Gammaproteobacteria; order Nitrosococcales; family Methylophagaceae. Next base: position 6,448 of record JBLIIN010000071.1, read on the forward strand.
CTTCTTGCAAATAAGGGTACTTGCCGAATGGCGAAAGGCTGCGATATTCAGCTTGGTCGTGTGCGCCAGCTTGGGCGTCCAGTAGTTCTGTTTCTAGCTTAACGTCCTTTTCAGAAGCCATAACCAAGCACTTAACAGTACTTAAGTTTCCAGGAAACCCTCGTAGCTTCATGCCTGCTTCTGCTTTCTTTTTCTTTTTAAAAAGCCCAAACATTTTCTTACCTCTTCTTCGTTAAATAATCTTGTGCCAGTCACATTAGCCGTATACTTAATCCAGCCTATCAACTAACCCTCTACCTTTAAACCTAGTCATACATTACTAATGCAAACACCATTGCTAAATATAAATAAATGACTGACAGCCGTCAACAATAACAAAAACCGCTTATCTCTGACCAGGCTTGATGAGCACTTTGATTTAGGCAGCGATTAAGCGCTAAAGGCATGGGTCTTCTCATTAGAATGTGAGTTGCCCGAAAAAGAGGAGCTGATATCTATAAAGGTTATTCCCTATACCCTGAAGATTTTTTGACGCTGAATGTGGTTGCTTGCGCATGGTTTCTATCTCTGCACAACAAATTAGGCCGCTAAACGCGACCTGATTTTTGACACCTAGTTCAACTGTTGAGCTTAGAACTCACCACATTGAACATCTTTCAATACTTTTGCTTTAATTTCGTCTAATGTCGATAAAAAACTATCGCTAATTATATTTTGACCTGAAAAGCCCTTATGTGTTTTGACACGTTCAAACCAAGCTTTGATATAGCTGTGCCTAGCAAATAAAATGCCCTCACCTGATGTCGAGAGTAGGTGAAGATAAACAGTCCAACGAATGTCAGCAAACGAATAGCCGCCGACTACAAATTCATTGGATATCAATTTCTCATCCTAAAAAATAAGGCATGTTTAACCCCTTCTTATACTAATGAAGTTGAAGGACTGGGTATCACTTAGGTTGAATCTTGTGATTGATTTAACGAAGTCAATGATGGTTTATATGCCATCTACTTCTTCTCGATATATGTCTAACGCCCCCAGATGGGGCCACTTAGCGCTGAGGATTCAAATCCTTCCATAGATGCAAACACGTATGCGCAAGCTATTTCTTAGCTCTCAAAATTCAATCCGATTCAACCCTTTGAATAAAA
>JBLIIN010000072.1:0-7469 GCA_047635075.1 Methylophagaceae bacterium
GCAGGCTGCGGATGCAACAGATAGCCCGGTTATTATTCAAGGTTCAGTGGGCTCACGTGCATACGCAGGTGAGGCTTTTTTACGTCACCTCATCTTAGCGGCAGTAGAAACTTACCCTCATATTCCCATTGTCATGCATCAAGATCATGGTGCATCGCCAGATGTTTGTGTTCGTGCGATTCAATCTGGCTTTAGTTCAGTCATGATGGACGGCTCCCTAATGACAGACATGAAAACCCCCTCTGAATTTGACTATAACGTGAATGTAACAAAAACGGTGAGTAAAATCGCACATGCCTGCGGCGTCTCTGTTGAAGGTGAAATTGGCTGCTTAGGCTCGCTTGAAACCGGCATGATGGGAGAAGAAGATGGCCATGGCTCGGATGAAAAGCTCGAACATAGCCAGCTTGTAACCGACGCTGACGAAGCGGTTGAGTTTGTAAAACAAACACAAGTAGACGCTTTAGCTATTGCCATAGGGACAAGTCACGGTGCCTATAAATTTACCAAGCCACCGACGGGCGAAGTACTTGCAATAAGCCATTTAAAGACACTGCAACAACGTTTGCCGAACACCCACTTTGTCATGCATGGCTCAAGTTCAGTGCCACAAGAATGGCTAAAAGTGATTAATAACTATGGTGGTGATATTGCGCAAACCTATGGTGTACCTGTCGATGAAGTCGTCGAAGGCATTAAATATGGTGTTCGCAAGGTTAATATTGATACAGACTTACGGATGGCAAGTACTGGGTCGATTAGGCAGTTTTTGGCACAGTCCCAAAACGCTGATAATTTAGACCCACGAAAATTCTTAAAAGCATCAACGGCAGCAATGCAAGCGATTTGTCAGGCCCGTTATGAAGCATTTGGTAGTGCGGGACATGCTAGTAAAATTAAGGGAATCGGCTTACTAACCATGGCGAAACGTTATACGAGTGGTGCGTTAGAAATCAAAGTCGGCTAATTATTCTAATGCTTCGAGCGAACAATAGGTTATGAGTCTCAGCTGGGAATGGGGTAAACTATCATTCTTCGAAAACGACTGAGATAAAAAAGTGCAGCAGTTATTAGCGATTGCAGGCGGAGGAGCGTTGGGAGCGGTACTACGTTTTGTCGTATCCAGCAGCGTGTATCGCCTACTAGGCAGAGATTTTCCCTACGGAACGCTGGTGGTAAACGCACTAGGTTCATTGTTAATGGGATTGTTGTATGTCCTACTCGTTGAACGGATGGCGGTATCAACAGAATGGCGTTCGGCAATATTAGTCGGATTGCTAGGCGCCTTCACGACCTTTTCAACTTTTTCATTTGAAACCTTAGCCTTATTTAATGCGGGAGCCCCGATAAAAGCATTAGTGAATATCATGGTAAGCGTCATTTTATGCCTACTCGCTACCTGGCTGGGTATGACGTTAGGGAGACAAATATGACGATGGTCGACGTCACGATGGTGCGGGTTTATTTAGCCGAAGATTGCATTGATCTCAACACAGTAGAAACAGGGTTACAAGGTTAAGCAAACGTGCGAGGTTATAACGTGTTGCAGGGGATTATTGGGATGGGCACTGATGGTGAAAAGCATACCGCATCACTGCTCGATTTGTCATCTGAGTTACCAATAATAATAGAGTTTTTTGATACGCCAGAGCGTATTGATACAAACTTAAATGATTTACAAACGATCGCTAAGGCTGACCATATTGTCAGCTGGCCTGCGAGAGTAGGAAAATAAAATGTTAGATCCGAAGTTATTAAGAAATGAACCGCAACGAGCTGCTGAATTATTAAAGCGCCGTGGTTTTGAACTTGATGTCCAACAGTTAGAAAAGTTTGAACAAGAGCGCAAACAGGCTCAAGCAGAAGCACAAAGTCTTCAAACTGAACGCAATAGTCGGTCAAAAATGATAGGTAAGGCAAAAGCGGCAGGTGATGACATTGCGCCGTTACTGGCTGAAATTGAAGATTTAGGCGCGAAGCACAAACAAGCAGAAACACGCTTGGTTGGCGTGTTGGAGGCAATTAATACATTTGCACTGAATCTTCCCAATATTGCCCAAGAAGATGTGCCGCAGGGTAAAAGCGAAGACGATAATCAAGAAGTTTTAAACTGGGGAGATCTCCCTCAGTTTGATTTTGAAGCAAAAGATCATGTTGACCTAGGTGAAAGCCTAGGAATGGATTTTGAAACTGCCGCTAAAATTAGTGGCGCACGTTTTGTGACATTATTGGGCCCATTAGCAAAATTACAACGTGCACTCACCCAATTTATGCTGGATATGCATACTGAACAGCATGGTTATACAGAAACATATGTGCCCTATTTGGTGAATGCAGATTCTCTACATGGAACAGGGCAACTGCCTAAGTTTGCAGATGACCTGTTTGCAATTGATGATGCAGGGTTGTATCTCATTCCAACTGCGGAAGTCCCTGTAACCAATATCGTACGAGACACCATCACACCAGAGAGTAAACTACCGCTTAAATTTGTTGCCCATACCCCTTGTTTTAGAAGTGAAGCGGGGTCACATGGTCGAGATGTACGTGGTCTCATCCGTCAACACCAGTTCGAGAAAGTGGAATTGGTGCAGATTGTAAAACCCCAAGATTCAGCGCAAGCACACGAAGCATTAACAGGTCATGCCGAAGCTGTATTGCAAGCGTTGAAACTGCCTTACCGTAAAGTAGTGCTTTGTTCAGGAGATTTAGGCTTTTCATCAAGTAAAACCTATGACCTTGAGGTCTGGCTACCTAGCCAACAAACTTATCGTGAGATTTCGTCATGTAGCAACTTCCATGATTTTCAAGCTCGGCGGTTACAAGCTCGCTGGCGAAACCCTGAAACAGGTAAGCCAGAACTGGTACACACCCTCAATGGCTCGGGTTTAGCTGTAGGGCGAACATTGCTGGCAGTCATGGAAAATTATCAAAATGCCCAAGGGCAGATTGTGATCCCAGACGTTTTAAAGCCGTATATGGCTGGACGAGATATTATCGATGGATGAATTCTCCTTGGCTCAGAAAGTTATTATTTGGGCAATCCCTGTTTTATTTGCCGTGACGCTGCATGAAGTCGCACATGGCTGGGCTGCGTTACAGTTTGGCGATCGTACAGCGCAAATGTTGGGTCGATTAACTTTAAACCCAATTAAACATATCGATCCTGTCGGGACTATTCTCGTTCCGGGTTTATTAGTTGTGACGACGGGCTTTGTTTTTGGCTGGGCAAAACCCGTTCCAGTCAATGCACGTAATATGCGCAATGCCAAAACCAATATGGCCTGGGTCGCCTTAGCCGGGCCAATGGCCAATTTACTAATGGCCTTATTTTGGTCGATGCTGGTTGTGATCAGTTTCTCAATAACCAATGCCGCACTAGCCTATATGGGAATGGCCGGGATCTTTATTAATACGATGTTGATGCTATTGAATTTACTACCACTACCACCTCTGGATGGGGGGCGTATTTTAGTTAGCGTTTTACCCGGGCCGCTATCTTGGAAAGTGAGTCGGATAGAACCCTATGGTTTTATGATTCTATTAGCACTGCTCTATTTTGGTATCGTAGGGATGGTGTTATGGCCATTGACGATAGCTTTTATTGACCTCTTACCGATACCGCTCAGTGCAGTAGAATTATTACGCTCACTTTTTAACTGAATGATTGATCTCGAAACAAGAGTCAGGAGAATATTTTGGACACAGTAGCACTGCAGTCCCGTCGTATTGTTTCAGGCATGCGACCCACTGGACAGCTTCACCTTGGGCATTACCATGGTGTATTGAAAAACTGGATTAAATTACAACATGAATTCGATTGTTTCTTTTTTGTGGCAGACTGGCATGCGTTAACAACTCATTACGACGATACAGGCATCATTGAAGACAGCGTCTGGGAGATGGTGACGGATTGGATCGCCGCCGGTATAGAACCGTCAGCAGTCTCGTTGTTTTTACAGTCCAAAGTGCCTGAGCATGCAGAGTTACATTTATTGTTATCGATGATCACGCCATTGTCATGGCTAGAACGTGTGCCGACGTATAAAGATCAGCAAGAAAAGCTCAAAGAAAAAGATCTATCAAATTACGGCTTTCTGGGTTATCCCTTATTACAAAGCGCTGATATTTTGATTTATCGTGCAGGCCAAGTGCCCGTGGGCGAAGATCAAGTAGTTCATGTTGAGTTAACCCGTGAGGTTGCAAGGCGTTTTAATCATCTTTACGGTCGTGAAAGTGATTTTGAACAAAAAGCTGAAGCTGCGATCAAAAAGATGGGTAAGAAAAATGCCAAGCTTTATAACCAATTACGTAAAGCCTATCAAGAACAAGGTGATGCAGAAGCATTGGATACGGCCAGAGCATTACTAAAAGATCAGCAGAACCTGACATTAGGTGATGCCGAGCGTTTATTTGGCTTTCTCGAGGGGGGCGGCAAAGTGATTTTGCCAGAACCACAAGCTCTGCTGACGTCTGCCGCCAAAATGCCTGGTTTAGACGGCCAGAAGATGTCAAAATCTTACGGCAATACCATTGCTCTTAGAGAACCAGACGTCTCTCTGGCACAAAAAATTCAGAAAATGCCAACGGATCCCAACCGTGTTAGAAGAACTGACCCAGGTAATCCAGAATTGTGTCCTGTGTGGAAGTTACACGAAATTTATGCAACGGAAGATCAAAAAGAATGGGTACAAACGGGGTGTCGCACAGCAAGCATTGGTTGCTTAGATTGTAAAGGGCCATTAATTGATGCGGTTTCAGCTGAGTTAACACCGATTCGCGAGCGCGCCAAAAACTTAAGTGAGCATCCAGAGGAAGTGAGGCGCATTATTGTCGACGGAAATGAAGCCGCGCGTGAAGTTGCCCGTGAGACCCTTGAAGAAGTCCGCTCTGCAATGGGATTAAGTTACAAATAAATCAGTATTACGTTAATTTGACGAGATACATTAACTCGCCGGGAGGCGCTTAACATGTCAGAAAGAATACAAAAAGTACTAGCAAGAGCCGGCTATGGCTCACGTCGCCAAATTGAAGGCCTAATCAAAGAAGGTAAGGTCACTGTCAATGGTGATGTGGCTAAGCTGGGTGATCAAATTGAACTGGGCGACAATATGCGCCTCGATGGCAAAGCGGTATCAGCCAAGCGCTTATGGCAACAGCCACAGCAAGTTTTGTTATATAACAAGCCAGTGGGCGAAGTCTGCACTCGTAATGATCCCGAAGGCCGCCGAACTATTTTTCAGTCATTACCAACACCGGAAGAAGGGCGTTGGGTCAGTGTTGGTCGTCTCGATATCAATACTAGTGGATTGATTATCCTGACTACGGATGGTGAACTTGCCAATCGCTTGATGCACCCATCGAATGAAATGGATCGTGAATATGCGGTTCGGGTGCTTGGTGTTGTGAGCTCTGAAGTCATGCAAACACTACGCGATGGGGTTGAGTTGGAAGATGGTATCGCTAAGTTTAATGATATTCAAGAATCAGGTGGAGAAGGGGCTAATCATTGGTATCACGTGGTGATTCAAGAGGGTCGCAACCGTGAGGTAAGACGGTTATGGGAGAGTCAAGGAGTTCAAGTCAGCCGCTTAATGCGTGTTCGTTATGGGCCTATTATTATCCCATCGCAACTTAAGATGGGTCGGTGGATGATGTTGGGAGATGATGACTTAGCTGCGCTTTACGAAGAAGTTGATTTAGTGCCAAGAATTGAACAACCTGTTGGGCGTGCACAACGGGAGAAAAAAGCACGTCCTGTGAGAGTGAAGCCATTAACAACTAGACCAGTGGCTGCAAAGCCGACTAAAGCTAAACCAGCAACAGCGAAACCCTCACGCAAAAAAAATGAAGGAACGAGCAACAAGGTTAAAAAGTCGAGTTCACCTCGAATTCGAGGACATTAAATCTTAAGATAATTCAGTCAGGCTGAAACAGACTTGTTTCGGCCTGATTTTTTAGCTTTGTATAAAGCTCGGTCAGCACGGTCAAAGAAGGCAGTGGCTTTTTCACCCTGTTTTAATTCAGAAACACCTAAACTTACCGTAAGGTTAAAATGGCGGTCGTCGCCGTCGTTACAGTTCAATTGAAAAGCTGCAATACGAATCCGTTCTGCTACCAGAAGAGCGGATGCTGTATCTGTATTACTCAAAATCAATGCAAACTCTTCGCCGCCATATCTGAAGGCAATATCACTGCGACGTAAGGTATCGACAATAGAATCGGCTAATGCCCGTAACACGATATCACCGGTGCTGTGGCCATAGGAATCATTCACTGTTTTAAAATGGTCTATATCTAACAGAACTAATGAGAGCGGTGTATGTTGACGTTGTGCTAAATCAACTTCACGCGTTAAGTTATTATCGAAAGCGGCTCGGTTATTTAAGCCTGTTAGCTTATCTTGTAACCCAGCGCGTTGCGCTTGACGATATAGTAAGCAGTTGCGTAATGGATAAACAAATTTGCATAAAAAGTCTTCGACTAATTGTGTGTCTTCATTGCGAAATTTTTTGCCACGGGTGAGGGTCAGCTCCCCCAACCAGACTGAGTTCATTTCTAAGCGGTAAGTGCATTTATGTAGGCTACGCTTTGCCGTATTGATATCACAGAGCACGTCTCGATGTTGATAATGGAAGCTATCGTAAGTCATCACCTTTTGTAGCTCATCCTGAAACAACTGCACTAGTTCATCCAGTTCAAGTGTTGTTTGTAAAATGGCAGGTAAACGATTGATGATTGCACCGGATTGCTCTAAGTCAATATCAGGTGTGGTAAATGCGACGGCATGGCTATGCTTACCGACCAGTGATAACTTCGCCGTTTCTGTTTGATTTGCCATTTACATTAACCCATAACTCAATACCTTGAGTAGATTAATGCTATAACTATGCCAAGTCTTTATTGTGCATTAAAATCAGTAGGCTAGGGCTATGCGTCAGTGAATTGACGTAGAAGTGTTCAGTGCTTGAGCACTGTTAAGTATGGAGTGGTCACCTTGTCTGGCAGGGGGAAATCATTGGGGTTAAGTGCCGGGTACGCTTGGCTTAATAATGGGCTCTGAAATTGGCCAGGTTCGATACAATGAACTTGGATTCGCCCCGCCGCTTCTAATTCGTCTTGTAATTGTTTTGCCAGAGTCTCAATTCCTGCTTTGCTGATACCGTAGCCGGCCCAGTAAGCGTTATCTTTATGTTGGTCTGTTGTAAAGATTATTGTTGCCTTGTCTTGTTTTTTCATCAAAGGCAAACAGGCTTGAGTCAGTAAAAATGGCGCGGTTAAATTGATATGAAGTGTTTCTGCCCATGTAAATGCCACTTGATGTTCAATGGGCGCTAACTGCCCGAGACTAGCAGCACAATGGGTCAGTGCATCCAAGTGACCAAAGTTAGACTCAATCGCTGCCACCAAGTCAGCATAATCATCAATGCCTGCTCCTTTTAAATCCAGAGGATAGATAGCAGGCTTTG
>JBLIIN010000073.1:0-7423 GCA_047635075.1 Methylophagaceae bacterium
AAAACAATGGCTGAAAACTTAGCTACGGTGGCTGATTATCCTGAAGGACAAACTATTATTTTACCTTTTGATAAGCCAATCAAAAAAGACAGTCATTTGGTTATACTTAACGGTAATCTAGCATCAGAGGGTGCGGTTTCTAAAATCACGGGAAAAGAAGGGTTAAGTTTTACCGGTAGCGCCAAAGTATACGACTCAGAAGAGCAAGGCTTTGCGGCAATTATTGATGGACAAGTTGTGGCTGGCGATGTGGTTGTCATTCGTTACGAAGGTCCAAGGGGTGGACCGGGTATGCGAGAAATGTTGAGTCCGACTTCTGCCATCATGGGCAAAGGCCTCGGTAATGATGTCGCACTCATTACTGATGGTCGTTTTTCAGGTGGAAGCAGGGGGTTTGTCGTGGGTCATATTACGCCTGAAGCATTCGAAGGCGGGGCTATTGCATTGGTAAAAAATGGTGATGAGATTACAATCGATGCTAAAAAACGAGAAATAACGCTTAATATTAGTGATGAAGAAATGGCTAAAAGGAAACTCAACTGGCAGCAGCCTGCCCCTCGATATACCCGTGGATTATTAGCAAAGTATGCGAGAACTGTGAGCTCTGCTTCTACCGGTGCAGTAACGGATAAGCCTGACTAAGTCATGTGTTAATAAACTGAATAAAATTCGCTACTGTTTATTAATAGTGATTATTCTTGATATTAAATGAGCATAGCATCTTTCAATAAGATGACGGCTTAATTTCGCCATAGAGTGAAGGGGGTTAAGGTCTGAATTGTCCCGCCCAATCAGTAAGAGGAAGGAATAGACAGCAAGTAGTAAGTGTTTATGATTGTTCTATTTATTTTAGCCAACGAATAGCGACTAAAGTTGCAAGAGATGTTGCTACTGCAGCCAAAATAAAAGTCATTGTAGGTCCGGGTGATTCCCAGAAGTAACCGCTAAGTAAGCTACCCAATACGCCACCCGCACCAAAACCAACGCTGCTGTATAAAGCTTGGCCTCGCGCTTGGTTTCTGCCGATGAAATGGTCATGTACCCATGTAATAGCTGCGGCATGGAATGAACCGAAACTGGCGGCATGCAGTAACTGAGCAAATAGTAATAAAGCCAAATTATCAGGAAAAAATCCGATTAGCAGCCATCGTAGTGTTGATAAGATGAGACTAATGATTAATACTAACCGGATCCCATAAAGCGGTAGCCAACGATGCATTAATAGAAAAACTACGATTTCAGCTATGACGCCTAATGCCCAGAGCTGGCCGATCAAAACTCTGCTATAACCATGTTGCTCTAGATAAATAGTATAGAAAGTATAGTAAGGGCCATGGCTTAGTAAGGCCAAAAAACAAATCGCAAAAAAAGCTAAGACGGAGGGTTGTTTTAAGAGCTGTAGTAGCGGCTGATGATCATAGTGTAGGTGCTGGGCAGAAGACTCTGGCACGGTCAGACTCATTAGCCAGATACCGGTCATGGTGATAATGAGTGCAACCGGCATCCCTTCGACACTGATCTTTTCAAAAATAAGTCCCAGAATTGAGACAGAGAGGATGAAGCCGATCGATCCCCAAAGACGAATCTTACTGTAATGGTGACTTTGCTCACCTAAGTGTTGCAGAGTATTAGCTTCAAATTGTGGAAGTGTAGCATTCCAGAACAGACTGAAAAGCAACATCACAATGGCTATCCACAGGTAGCTATTGTTGAATAAAATGGCTGAGAAAATGACAGTGCCAATGAAGGATGCCGTACGAACAATTCGCATGCGCTGACCATGATGATCCGCTATCCAAGCCCAAATGTTGGGGGCGACAATGCGAGCACCTAGGAAGATAGCTGTGAGTTCACCGATTTCTTGTGCTGAAAAACCTTGCCATTGTAAGTAAAGTCCCCAATAGGGAACAAAGACGCCCAGCGAGGCAAAATAGAAAAAGTAAAAGCCAGATAAACGCCAATAAGGCGTCGTTGTGTATGGACTCACTTACTAGCAGGAATAATAGGGGTTCCTGTTGAGACATCCATATTTTGAGCTCGATGACGTAGCATATGATCCATCAATACGAGTGCTAACATTGCTTCAGCAATTGGGGTTGCTCTGATTCCAACACAAGGGTCATGTCGACCATGGGTAACCACTTCAATCGCTTGGCCTTCAATGTCGACACTTTTTCCCGGAAGACGAAGGCTTGAGGTCGCTTTTAACGCCATACTGACTAGTACATCTTGACCGCTTGAAATGCCACCTAAGACACCGCCTGCGTTGTTGCTTAAGAAGCCTTCAGGTGTGATTTCATCGCGGTGCTCTGTGCCTTTTTGGGTGATGGCGTCAAAACCGGATCCTAATTCAACGCCTTTGACAGCATTGATGCTCAGCATGGCATGGGCAATATCGGCATCAAGACGATCGAAGACCGGCTCGCCCAAACCAGGCGGAACGTTACGGGCGATAACATTAATACGGGCGCCAATAGAATTGCCTTCTTTACGCAGGGCATCCATGTAATTTTCTAGTTCTGTTTCTTTATCGGGATCTGGACAGAAGAAGGCGCTGTTAGCCATATGAGCCCAGTCAAACTTCTCAGCTTTTATGGGACCTAACTGTGCGAGATATCCCTGAATCTCAATGCCATATCGGTCTTTTAAATATTTTTTGGCGATACCACCGGCAGCAACCCGCATGGCAGTTTCACGGGCTGATGAACGACCCCCTCCTCGATAATCTCTAACACCATATTTTTGATGGTAAGTGTAGTCAGCATGCGCTGGTCGGAATTGGTTCTTGATATTGCCATAATCTTTTGAACGCTGATCGATATTCTCAATCATCATACCGATAGGAGTGCCGGTTGTTTTACCTTCAAATACACCAGATAAGATTTTGACTTGGTCTAACTCTCGACGTTGTGTTTCATGGCGTGTTTTACCGGGGCGGCGCTTGTCTAAATCACCTTGTAGGTCACTTTCTGATAGTTCAAGCCCGGGAGGGCAGCCATCGACAATACAACCAATAGAAGGCCCGTGGCTTTCACCAAAAGAGGTGACAGTAAATATTTTTCCAAAACTATTGCCTGACATAATCTGTTTCCAAGTCAAAATAGGGGTTGCTGAGAAGTGTTAACCACTCTATATGATAAGCGATTTGGCTTTATTCTTGAAATCCTAAGCGCTTTTAAACGATAAACAGCGTTGCGAATCCTAAGAATGCGACAAACCCGACAACGTCAGTGACCGTGGTGAGCAAAACGCCTGCAGAGAGGGCGGGATCAGTACCAAACTTCTTCAGCATAATTGGGATAATCACGCCAGCAAGTGCTGCTGCAATTAAATTGATGACAATAGCGGCACCGATAAGCAAGCCGAGTGTGACGCTATTGAACCAAAGAATGGTGACGAAGGCGATCGCTACAGCCCAAATAAGGCCATTACTCGCACCGACTAAGATTTCTTTGCGCAGTAACCAGCGTTGGTTAGTGTCGTTGAGTTGACCTAGCGCCATCGAACGAATAACCAAAGTTAAAGTTTGGCTACCAGCCACACCGCCCATGCTGGCGACAATCGGCATTAGGATTGCGAGTGCGACTTGTTTTTCGATGGTGGTTTCAAATAAGCCGATAACCCAAGCCGCTAAGAAGGCAGTCAGGAGATTGACACCCAACCATAATGAACGGCGATGTATGCTCTTTTTAACAGGGGCAAAGGTATCTTCGTCTTCACTCAGGCCGGCTAGGCTTAACATGGAATGTTCCGCTTCATCTCGAATAACATCCACGACATCATCGATAGTGATACGACCTATTAGTCTATTATCTGGATCGACAACAGGGGCAGAAATGAGGTTATGTTTTTCGAATCGATGTGCAACTTCACTTTCAGGTGTACTGGCATCAATCGCTTCTATTTGATGTGACATCACTTTGCTGACAGTAAGTGAACGACCTCGGCTGACGAGTTTGGATAATTCGAGAGTGCCTATGTATTGGTCTTCATGATTGACGACGTAAATACTATCAGTGTTGGTTGGTATATCGCCAAGAATCCTAAGGTAACGTAACACCACTTCGAGGGTGATATCTGAACGGACGGTGATGACGTCGGTGTTCATTAAGCCACCAGCGGTGTCTTCTTCGTAAGCAAGTAGTGTCTCTACTCGTCTTCGGTGTTGTGTGTCCATTGCGCGTAGCACTTCGCGCATGACGTGATTGGGTAGAACTTGTAAGATATCAGCAACGTCATCGACGTCGAGAGCTTCTGTTGCACTGATCAGATCGGCAGTGTCCATATACTGAATGAGGTCAGCACGGACATCTTCACCGACATAGGATAGAACATCACCGCGAAGATCTGGATTAATGATTGGCCAGCAAACTTTCCGTTCTACTGGTGGAAGAGATTCAAGCAAATGTGCTGTTTCAGCAGGATGAAGACTGGCTAGAAGACGACGCATACGCACAAAGCGCCCACTTTTTAGTGCTTCTGAGAGGGCATGAATTGGTAACGAAGTAGCTTGTTCTTGGTTGAGTTCAGGCATGGTCCAAGTCTCGAAATCGGCAAGCTGAGAGGCTTAACTATGAACTATTCTAGACGGTTGATGTGACAGTTAATAGATTTAATCGATCTAATTATAACTGTTAATAGTTTCTAGCAAAGACTCAGCATCAAAAGGATTGTCCATGTTTAGGATCTCGAGTGTATTTCTGGGTAATTGAGAGAGATCCGTTTCATTAATGATTTGTCTGATTTCTAGGATAGCATTAGGATGCATGCTGAAGTGATTTAAGCCCATCACTAGTAACAGACGAGTGAACCTAGGGTCGCCAGCCATTTCGCCACACATTGAGACATCCACATTATGCTTTTTACCTGCGAGTAGTGTCATATGTATGAGTCTTAATACCGCTGGATGTAGCGGGTCGTATAAATAATTCACTTGGTCATCAACACGGTCAATAGCTAGAGTATATTGAATTAAATCGTTAGTCCCAATAGATAAAAAGTCGACTTGTTTAGCAAACATTTCAGCGCAGACGGCGCTAGCGGGGATCTCGATCATGACACCGACCTCTATGTGATGGTCGTAGTCGATGGTTTCACGGTCGAGTTCTTGTTTACAGCTTTCTAGATGATTTTTTGCTTGAATGAGTTCTTGTTGGTTGGACACCATTGGGAACATGATTTTGACTTTACCAAAAGCTGAAGCGCGGAGGATGGCACGAAGTTGAGTTCGAAACATGGTCGGTTGCCCAAGACACAGACGAATAGCTCGGAGTCCCAAAGCAGGATTGTTAACGATAGTGCCATGGTGGCGGCCCCCGTCGACTGTTTTATCGGCGCCTAGGTCAAATGTCCTGATCGTGACCGGGTTATCGATACTTTCGACAACATCACGATAGGCGGCCAATTGCTCTTCTTCTTCTGGAGGTGTTGAGCGATTCATGTAGAGAAATTCGGTTCGATATAAACCAATACCTTCCGCGCCCGCCATACTAATTAGGCTGATATCGTCTGGTAACTCGGCATTGGCTAACAATTTAATGACTTTGTTATCTTTGGTTTTAGTCGCTTGTGTTTTGTAATGACTAAGTGAGGCAATGTGTGCTCTGAAAGCAGTTAACCTTTCTTGGTATTCTGCTGTGATGGTGTCATCAGCACCCGCTATTAATGTTCCCAATTCACCATCTAAAATCAGTGGCTCGTTATCTTGAATATAACGACGAACGGACTTAATGCCAACAATAGCGGGAATACCTAAGCTACGGGCTAAGATAGTGGTGTGAGAGGTTGCACCACCATGTTCAGTGACGAAGCCTGCAATACCTTGATGTTGCATTAGGACTGTATCCGCTGGTGTTAAGTCTTCAGCAATAATAATATGGCCTTTCAAGCGACCATCGGGTATTTCATGATCAGCAACTTGCTCGTCGGCGAGAATACGGTGAATACGTGTCACAACGTGATCAACGTCATCTTGGCGTGTGCGAAGATAAGGGTCATCCATTTCGTTGAAGACGTTGATTAAGGCATCGCGTTGCAGTTGTAGCGCCCATTCGGCATTACAGCGACGTGTACGAATCATATCGATAGGAATAGTGGTTAGTGTTGAGTCATTGAGCATGAGTAAGTGGGTGTCGATAAAAGCTGAAACATCCGTGGGTGCATTTGCAGGAATATGGTCACGAATCGTAAGGAGTTGCTGGCGAGCTTGTTCCGTGGCGTTGATTAGTCGGTCAACTTCTTGCTCGATACCAAATGCAGGAATAAGGTATTCCCGGACGTCAGGTTGATTATGAAATAAGATATGAGCGCGACCGATTGCGATGCCGCGCGAAACGCCTATCCCTTGCAGTTCTAGCGTCACTCACCTTCTCCAAAGAAATCTTCTATTAATGCTTTGAGAGAATTAAAGGCTTCTTGTTCGTCCTCTCCCGTGATATGAATGATGATGTCTGTACCTTTGGCTGCTGCTAGCATCATGAGCCCCATGATACTTTTACCATTAACGATACGACCGTTACGCGCAACTTGAATATTTGACGTGAATTGTGCGGCAGTCGTGACGAACTTAGTTGCAGCCCTGGCATGTAAGCCCAATTTATTAACGATGGTAATTGACTGTTCAATCATGATTTACACCCAGTATGATGACAGCGTGCTACGCCTTCTTGACCGCCGGTGATCGCTTTTTGTTCTAGTTCATCTAGGCTCAAGTTTGGATAATTTAGAACACGAATCAACATGGGCAAATTAAGGCCAGAAACAATTCGTATGTCGTGCCGCTCTGAAACATCACAAGCGATATTGCTGGGGGTTGAGCCGAACATGTCTGTTAAGATCAAAGTACCGTGACCTTGATCAATTTCTTCCAAGGTGTGCTTGAGTTTGAGTCTGATTTCATCGGTATTATCGTGAATACCAATTGAGATGACTTTGGTGGGTAAGGTATAGCAAGATAGCATTTGTCTGGCCGTATTAATTAGCTCGGCGCCGACTTGATTATGAGAGATGAGTAAGATGCCTACGGTCATGAAAATCTCTTTTTGTTACGCCACATGATTTGAATAATGTTTTGATATGATGCGAATCATTTTGCAGCCATGGTGTTTTTTTGATTTAGTTTAAATTCTATTTCTGCTTTTTGCATTGTTGATTGCAATGACACTGCTGTTTGGATGCGATGGATTAAAGAGGCTGGGTTCTGTATTGATAATGTCAGAGTAGGTATGTCTTGTCGACAGATGCGTATGCTGGTTAATCTAGGTTTTAGCCCATCATGTTCAATAAAAGCCTTATTTTGAAGCTGGATGACAAGGTCTAGTCGTGTTTGAACCTGCCACGCTTGTTTGCCAAAATGGGTCGTGACTTGGAGCAGCCCGAGTTCTCTCGTGTGAAGTAGATCCCTTAGTAAGGCCGGGCAATGTCC
>JBLIIN010000074.1:0-7377 GCA_047635075.1 Methylophagaceae bacterium
GGCTCATAACAAGATTTTTAAGCCTTTGCCTGTTATCATGGCAAACCAATAACGTCACCGATAACAGCCACTACCATGACATTTGAAGACCTTTTCCTTGATGACCAACTGCTCAGATCCCTCGCTAAGTTGGACTTCAAAACACCCACCGCAATCCAACAGGCGGCCATTCCTGTCATTTTGGAAGGTAAGGATATTCTCGCCGGGGCTGCTACTGGCACGGGGAAAACAGCCGCTTTCGTTTTACCTATCTTGCAACAACTGATAGATCAGCCTAAGCATCGTGATCACCCTACTGCGCTCATCCTTGCTCCCACACGAGAACTCGCATTTCAAATCCAACATGTCGTTAAACAATTAGCCCATGGATTAAATGTCAAAACAGCGATTATTACCGGCGGCTTCTCCCCTGCAAAACAAACAGAATTTGTTACCCAACACTGCGACATCATCATAGGAACACCCGGTCGTCTCTTAAACCTGGTCTCCGACGAAGTCTTAGACCTATCAGATCTTGATATGGTGGTGATTGATGAGGCAGACCGTATGTTAGACATGGGCCAGGGGCCTGATGTTTTATCACTGCTTGCCACCATAGCCAATGGCTTTCAAGCCTGTCTTTTCTCTGCAACTCTAGCGGGAAGTGGTATTGATATCTTTGCAGAAGAATTACTCTCTGATGCGGAAATCATTCAAATTGATGCAGCAAACAAACACTCGGAGCAAATCACTCAACTCACCTATTTTGCTGATGACCGATCTCATAAAGAAGCCTTGTTACAGTCGTTAATTAATGATCCAGCTTGCCAGACTGCCCTTGTTTTTTGCAACAAAAAGGAACAAGCGAACGATGTTGCTGTTTGGTTACAATCACGCAATATTTCTGCCCAAGTCATGCATGGTGATTTTAACCAAGCAACTCGACGCGATAAGACCCGTAAATTCCGGCAAGGTCAAATCAAAGTGATGGTCGCCACTGATGTCGCCGCACGAGGTCTTGATCTCACTAACATTAGCCACGTCATTAACTATGACCTACCCTACCGAGGAGATACCTATATTCACCGTATAGGCAGAACGGGCCGAGCAGAACAAACCGGCACAGCGATTAATCTAGTTGAACATCATGATAGGAAAAATCTAGAACGAATCGAATACCATTTGAAAATGTCATTGCCCATTAGTAAATTAAAAGGCTTAGAGTCCAGTTCCGCAAAGAAAAAAGCAAAAAATAAAAGCACCGATAAACCGCGTTATATATCGAAAAAAGATCGGATAAAAGCGCAACAATCTGGCGATGACTAAAGCCTTATTATCAAGGCAATCACTACGGTGGCTGCTGCTTTTAAGCACTATCTTGCTATTCGTTGGCTTTTTTTCCCCAATGCTGACACTGACCAAAATGGTCGTTGTCAGCCATTCCTTCTCTATCGTCACCGGCGTTTGGCAATTATTAGAAGATGGTCATCTTTTTCTATTTATACTCGTCGCGGTCTTCAGTATTGTGTTGCCACTGGTCAAGATAGGCTTACTTTTTAACCTATTACACCCCAATACCAAGACACTCGGACGCCGTAAAAAATTATTACACTTAATGCATGAATATGGTCACTGGGCCATGCTAGATGTCATGGTCGTGGCTATTTTAATCGTTACCGTCAAACTGGGTGCACTAGCCAGTATAGAAATACATCACGGCCTTTACATTTTTAGCACTGCCGTCTTGCTCATTATGTTTGCGACCCAACAAATCGTGAATCACGTATCAATACCAACAAACCCCTCGTAACAAAGGTAATTTAGGCCATTAACTCATCATATAAAGCCAAATAATCCGAGGCACTATTTTGCCAACTAAAGTCTCGAATCATTGCGTTGATTTGCATCTGCCGCCACAATATTGGTTGTTGATATAAGGCCTTAGCTCGCTTAAGTGCAATCAACATGTCCTTTACCGTAGCGAGTTCAAACTGAAATCCCGTGCCACCGCCCAAGCCATCGGCATCCTCTACCGAATCAGCTAAGCCGCCTGTTGCTCTAACAATAGGCAAAGTCCCGTATCGCAGGCTATACAGCTGATTTAAGCCACAAGGTTCAAAGCGTGATGGCATCACAAACGCATCAACCCCGGCTTCGATCTGATGTGACAGTGCTTCATCATAGCCAATCCTCACACCAACTTCATCAGGAAAATGCGCGCGCAACATTTGTAAGTCACGCTCATAGTCTCTATCACCACTGCCTAAACACACCAGTTGAACTGCCATGCCATCATCTAATAATTGGCGGACGGCAGCAATCGTTAAGTCAATGCCCTTTTGAAAGACTAAGCGACTAATAAAGCCTAGTAAAAAAGTATCTGGCTCATTCGGTAGAGCAAATAGCTGTTGTAAAGCTGCCTTATTATCTGCTTTTTTATGAAGGGTTTTAGCAGTATAAGGTGTCGTAATATAACGATCCACCTTAGGATTCCACTCATCATGATCAATGCCATTCAAAATACCACTCAAACGTCCATTGTTGGACCGATAAGCTAACAAACCTTCAAGGCCACAACCATACTCAACAGTACAGATCTCTAGAGCGTAACTTGGACTCACAGTCGTTATTTTATCCGCAAAAACCAAACCACCCTTCATAAAAGACAATTGTGAATAAAACTCCAAACTCTCGATATCCCAGAATGATTCCGCTAAATCTAACGCATCAAATTCATCACGAGAATATAAGCCTTGATAAGCTAAGTTATGAATCGTAAACAGAGTCGCAGGACGATTAGGCTCATCAGCAATCAAGGCCGGCGCCAACCCAGTCTGCCAATCATTACAATGTAAAACATCAGGTTGCCAACTAAGTCCTGCCTCATTCATTGCCAACGCAGCAATGGCACGAGAAAACAGGGCGAAACGCGCCGCATTATCAGGCCAATCATCGCCTTCTAAGCCACTATAGGGCCCGCCATCTCGATCGAAATGGTCAGGAGAGTTCACCAGCCATAAGACAACATCACTATTAGGCAGCCGTGATTGTAAAATCTCAACCGGCAATAAATAACCTTCTAATTTAAGGGTAGCCACCCCAACCACATCCCCCAGTATCATCAAGCACGCGCGATAAGCGGGCATCACGATACGTACATCCTGTCCTTGTTCATGCAGCGCCAATGGAAGACTCGCTGACACATCAGCTAGCCCACCTGTTTTCATTAAAGGATGGACTTCGCTACTCGCAAACAGAATTTTTCGCACCTTTTGCTCCTAATAAATGTACACTTTGTTGATTATATACGCTCACAACCATAGTCACAGCTTGCAACAGGAGAAAATATGCAGTCTTGTACAATTATCATCTTTGGCGCCACAGGCGATTTGGCAAAAAAGAAACTGCTCCCTGCACTTTATCATCTCAGTATTGAAAACCGCTTAACAGACGATACTCGCATCATCTGCATGGGCCGACAAGACACTGCTCTCTCAGACTGGCACAAGATGGTCACAGAGTATGTATCAAGCAAAAAACGAGGTGGTATTGATGAAACGGGGTTACAAGACTTCTTGAGCAAAGTAGATTACTTCAAATGTGACTTAACCGAAAGCACCTCCTATCAGGATCTCAACACCCTCTTGAATGGTTCCACCATTGATTACTCCGCTAATATTGTCTTTTATCTATCAATAAGCCCGTCGTTGTTTGGTGTAGTGGGTGACCAACTAGCTGCGGTTGGCTTAAATCAAGAAAACAAAGGCTGGCGCCACCTAGTTGTCGAAAAACCCTTTGGCTACGACCAAAAAAGTGCCGCAGAATTAGAACAAACTCTAGCTAAAAACTTCACCGAAAAACAAACTTATCGTATTGACCATTATCTGGGTAAAGGAACAGTACAAAACATCTTTGTTTTTCGTTTTGCCAATATACTCCTCGAGCCACTTTGGAATCGTAACTACATCGACCACGTACAAATCACTCATGCTGAACAGCAAGGTGTGGGAGGCCGTGCAGGGTATTACGATGGCTCAGGCGCTCTACGCGACATGATTCAAAGTCATTTGCTACAAGTCATGACCCTTATTGCAATGGAACCCCCGGCTGATTTAAATGACGAGTCTCTCCGCGATGAAAAAGTAAAAGTCTTAAAAGCCATTCGCCCTATCACCGAAGATATGGTTGATAGTCATGCTTTTCGCGGCCAGTATGCTGCAGGTGAAGTCAATGGTCAGCCCATTAGAGGCTATCTAGAAGAGGACGATGCACCAGACAATAGCGTCACTGAAACTTATGCGGCAATGAAAGTCTATATCGATAACTGGCGTTGGAAAGACGTGCCTTTCTATCTTCGCACTGGTAAGTGTATGCCAGAATCACGTGCAACCATCGCGATTCGCTTTAAAAAACCACCTCAAGAGCTCTTCAAAAACACCGACATCGGTGACAGCCACGCGAACTGGATTGTCATGGGCTTACAGCCCGATAATACTTTACGCCTTGAGCTACAGGCCAAAGAACCAGGGCTTGAATTATCAGCCCATACTGTCGGCTTAGAAACCATCGAAACAGAAGAAAGCAAACACAAGCTAGATGCTTATGAAGCCCTAATATTAGATGCTATTATCGGTGATCGTTCATTGTTTTTACGCGCAGATGAGGTTGACCTAGCTTGGAAAGTTGTTGACCCTATCATTGAAAAATGGTCAAAAGAACAAGACTTCGTTCATTCATACAAAGCAGGTACTTGGGGACCTAAAGAAGTCAGCCGTATCTTTGATAACTCATGCCATCAGTGGCGTGACAACGTTTAAGGGGACTGACACAGGGCTCAAGCATTTTTGTGAAATGATGTTTAAAAATAACGTGCGACTTCTAGCTGAATGTAGTCATCTTGTCTGAACTGATAAAATAAGCTGGTGGTCTCATCACTATCAAAGAAACGCCCCTCTAAAGAAAGAGTCCAACGTTGGCCTAGGCGACGACTCGCTTCAATGCTGATACTTTTCTCTTGTGAGCGAAAATCTTGAAGCAGGCCAACTAACAATTCTGTGGATTGAACATCATTCCAAGTTAACCTAGTTCCAAGCAAGATATCATCTTGAAATGGACTTAGCAGCTCATCATCCCTGTCATTAAATAAATACTCTGCAATCAATCCGACATTAATATCCGACTCAAAAGCACTGTAAAAGGTATATTCTAATCCACCGGTTATTGCTGAAAATGCTAGGCTGCTCGTTTCCCTATTGATCGCCTCTAATTTCCACAACCATGCATCGACAGTATATTGCACCTCTAGACCCGATTGATGCATGATTTCATAATACGGTATCAAACTAGTTGCTAGGTCATTGAGGGAGATTAAAGGTTCTCGACTAGTGCCGTAAAAGTGAGAAACACCTATGTCCCAGTTAGCAATACTCCCGGTCCACCGAACAGCTAGATCAATATGACGTCTACCCGCCCCAGATTCATATCGAGCCGCATCTGTATCCACCAAAAGAGGGAATCGTAAACGGCCATTTTCGCCCGAGAAAGTCCGCTCACGAAACAAAGGCAGCACAAACAAGTCGATCGTTCCCCAGTCTTGAAACAGGCTGATATTGATCATCGGCTGCCCCAACTTATCTTCACCATCCGTATTTTCAACTAAATCCGTTTGGTTGATAACATCAACCAAGTTCTGTGACTCTGTTACGCCCCAAAACACCTTACCAACTCCAACGCGCAGCTCCCAGTCATCTTGGACCATTAACCACTGTAGTTCCCTAATATCGGCATGTGTACGCTCTGCATCCTCCCTATCCAATCGCAAGAAGGGAGAAAATAATAAACTCTGTTTTCCCTCATCCCATCTAGCATAAAACTCGGGAGCTAAAACTACAGAAGGAGCATGTTGACCCGGGGAAGTCAGTGCAGACTCTTGCTTGAAATGCCGGTATTCAAAACTGGCAGACCCTGTCAACTCAACAGCGTGGACATTGGAAAAAACAATTCTGCCTACCAACATCACAAACGACGTTTTAAGCCACAACTTAGCGTTGACGTTTGAGTACATTTTTGCTGAAATCTGCATCAGTCAAACCTTGCCTGAATTGAAAGTTTTTCCAAAATAATGTAGTCGATTTTCCAGTTTGATGATTGACCATTTCTACTGTACGTGCTCGCCAAAACTCATTGAGATAGTGTTTATAATCCTTAAACCGTTGCGTTTTTAGCAAGCTGTTTTTACGATCATAATAATCTATTTTTTGAGCGCGATATTCTGCTTTGTCAATCCATAACTCACTTTTCGTATAGCCAGAATATTCATACTGCGGCCTCAGTTCTAAAACATAACAATCTAGGCCATCTAAAACCTCATCTCTAATAAAAATATAACTGTATTTAGGCACCTCGAAAGAACTAATGTCTTCATAAGCAAACTCACTACCCATAAAAGGGCCTGATTTGTTTTTAGAAGAGATGCGTTTCGTTCTTTTTAATGCGGGTAGAAATATCCATTGCTCATCAGCCGTGAGTGAATGCGAGTAACTTAAAAAAGCAGTACCTTTGATATCTCTTGGCTCATCGAAGACCGTCAGCCCTTTATCGCCATCAGCATCGACCTCTAGATTAGTGACACGAATTAACCGCACACTCTCTCCACCATGGCGATTACGTAGCACCATTTTCATCTCAGCAAAGCTATCTTCCCACCCCTTATCACGATTATCTGTTTCTATCGCAATAACAAGGCCTTTTTCTTGTGGCGTCTCAGCCTGAACCATAAATGGCACAAACAACAGTACTAATAATAAGTTACGCATGCTTGGTTTCCTCTAACTTCATTAATAACGGCGGTAAAAATAAAAAATCCATCATCAAAGCTATTCCGATAGTAATGGCAGCCATGACCCCCATATCAGAATTCAATGCGAAATGAGATTGGCTAAGTACCACAAAACCTAGCACTAAGACTAAAGAGGTCACCCACAAAGCCACACCCACCGTATTGAAGGCATAAGCTACAGCCTCTTGCTCATTCAATCCTTTCTCACGTCTCGCACGGAGGTATTTACTTAAAAAATGAACAGTGTCGTCTACCACAATCCCCAAAGTCATCCCTGCTACGATAGACAAAGATAAGCCCACTTCTCCTACCAGCAGACCCCAAAGCCCAAAAGCCATACCCGCTGGTATCAAATTCGGCGCCAAGCTGATCAAGCCAATTCTCACGGAACGCAACGCAATCATCAAAATTATCGAAATAAGAATCAGTGCCAATGTTGTCCCTACGAGCATACTGCTCACATTACGTTTTCCGATATGTGCAAACATCAATGTCGGGCTAGCTCCAGTGAACTCCACATCCGGTAAATTCAATATTAACCACTGCGACACTCGCTGCTC
>JBLIIN010000075.1:0-7279 GCA_047635075.1 Methylophagaceae bacterium
CCTTGGCTACTGGAGAATAACGATCCTGTTTATTTACATGCCATGGTTGAAGATGAATTGATTTTGGCTTTGCCACTAGTGCCACGCCATACCAAATCCTGCCTACCAATCGAAGCTTGGACGTCAGGTGAAGAGAGTGATGTTGAAGAGGAAGAGAAACCAGTGTCACCTTTTGCAATACTGTCGAGTTTAAAAAACAAGTAATAAACCAGCATTTAGCTGGTATAAAACAATTATATTTTAGTGTTAGGAGTTCAACATGGCTGTTCAAAAGAGTAAGAAAAGTACATCTCGTCGCGGTATGCGTCGTTCGCATGATGCGTTAACAGGCGCTACATTGTCAGTTGATTCTGCATCAGGTGAGTTACACCGTCGTCACAATGTGTCGGCTGACGGTTATTACCGCGGCCGAAAAGTTATCGCTGACAAGAGCGATGAAGGCTAACCCCGATTGATCCATACAATATCAATCGATGCAATGGGTGGGGATCATGGCCCAGATGTCATTATCCCCTCCGCAGTCACTGCACTAAAACGTCACCCAAACGTAAAACTTATTTTAGTTGGCGATAAAGAGATACTTGACGCTAAGCTGAAAGAACATCAGCTTGAAAATGAATCAAGAATAAGGGTTCACCATGCTTCTCAACAAGTAGAAATGGACGAGTCACCGGCAATGGCATTAAGGGGAAAGAAAGACTCTTCGATGCGTGTCGCTATCAATCTTGTCAAAAACGGTACAGCTTCAGCTTGTGTCAGTGCGGGCAATACAGGTGCATTAATGGCTACAGCCAAATTTGTTCTTAAAACTCTGCGTGGCATTGATAGACCCGCCATCATCTCAGCTTTGCCAACAATGAAGGGCCATACCTATGTTTTAGACTTAGGGGCCAATGTGGATTCAAGTGCCGAACATTTAGTGCAATTTGCGATTATGGGATCGGTTCTAGCTGAGTCAATTGAAGGTCGCAAGAAGCCAACAATAGGCCTACTAAATATTGGTGCCGAAGATATTAAAGGTAATGAACAAGTCAAAAAAGCTGCCATCTTACTGAGCCAAACAGATTTGAACTATATTGGCTTTGTAGAGGGGGATGGGCTCTATCGTGGTGATGTTGATGTCGTTGTATGTGATGGGTTTGTCGGTAATATCGCATTGAAATCCAGTGAAGGCGTTGTCCATATGATGCGACATTATTTGCGGCAATCATTTACACGCAATATCTTCACAAAAATAATCGGACTGATCGCATCACCCGTGTTGAAACACTTCAGTAATCAATTAGACCCACGCGCATACAACGGCGCTAACTTTATTGGTTTGAATGGTATTGTCATTAAAAGTCATGGTGGTGCTGATGAGGTCGGGTTCGCGAATGCAATACATATTGCTATTCTAGAAGCTGAGCTAGATGTACCCAAAAACATTAGCTATCATCTAGATGTCATATTACAAGGCCAAGCAGCGTGACCTATTCTCGAATTGCCGGGACGGGCAGTTATTTGCCTGTAAAAATTCTTACCAATCACGATTTAGAGAAAATGGTTGATACCAGTGACCAATGGATTCAAGATCGGACAGGCATAAAAAAAAGACATATTGTTGCTGAAGATGAAACAACAACTGATTTAGCTTTTAATGCAGCACAGAAAGCCATTGAAGCTGCGAACATCAGTCCGAATGACATTGATTTGATCATTGTGGCAACGACAACACCCACACGAATTTTCCCGAGCACTGCATCGTTAGTGCAAGAGCGCTTAGGTGTGAGAGGTTGTCCCGCTTTTGATATTCAAGCTGTTTGTACAGGATTCGTCTACGCTTTAACTGTTGCTGACAAATTCATTAAATCAGGCAGTGTTAAAAATGCCCTAGTAATTGGTGCTGAATCGTTATCACGGATTGTTGACTGGACAGACAGGAATACCTGTGTTTTATTCGGAGATGGTGCCGGTGCTGTAGTCTTACAAGCATCAGAAGAGACAGGCATACTGTCGACACATATTCATTCCGATGGTCAATATAATACGCTTCTCTCAGTTCCAACTGGCCCTGGCAGTGCACAGGACAATGAGGTTAAACCCTACATCGAAATGCAAGGCAATGATGTTTTTAAGGTGGCGGTTAAAACACTGAGTAGCATTGCTGATGAAACCCTAGCGGCCAACAATTTGAAAAAAACAGATATTGATTGGTTGATTCCACATCAAGCGAATATTCGCATTATTACTGCAACAGCTAAAAAACTTAATATGTCTATGGATCATGTTGTTGTCACGGTTGCTGAACATGGCAATACGTCCGCAGCATCAATTCCATTAGCATTAGACACCGCCGTCAGAGATGACCGTATACAACGTGGTGAAACACTATTACTAGAAGCTTTTGGTGGTGGATTCACCTGGGGCTCTGTTTTACTAAACTTTTAATTTCAAGAGGTGAAGGCCATGAGTCTGGCTTTTGTATTTCCTGGTCAAGGTTCCCAATCAATTGGCATGCTGGACCAATTAGCATCTGAATACCCATTGGTTCAACAGACTTTTGCTGAAGCATCAGAAGTGCTTGGCTATGATTTGTGGAGTTTGGTTGCCGTCGGCCCAGAAACCGCATT
Organism: Methylophagaceae bacterium; assembly: GCA_047635075.1. Taxonomy (GTDB): domain Bacteria; phylum Pseudomonadota; class Gammaproteobacteria; order Nitrosococcales; family Methylophagaceae. Next base: position 2,613 of record JBLIIN010000075.1, read on the forward strand.
AAATCAAACTGAGCGTACACAGCCGGCTATGTTAGCGGCAGGAATAGCTGTCTGGCGCGTATGGCAATCCTTAACTAATATACAACCTGATTATTTAGCAGGCCACAGTCTTGGTGAATATACTGCGTTAGTGGCTTCAGGTGCATTAAGCTTCGCTAATGCCCTTAAGTTGGTTGAATTGCGTGGGCAATATATGCAGCAAGCAGTACCAGAGGGCCAAGGCGCTATGGCAGCAATACTTGGCTTAGATGACGACGTTGTCAAACTGGTTTGTCAACAAGCTGCTGATAATGAAGTCGTTGAGGCGGTTAACTTTAATTCTCCAGGCCAGGTCGTTATTGCAGGTCATATTGGGGCCGTTACCAGGGCAACAGTATTAGCCAAAGAGCAAGGAGCCAAGCGAGCACTATTGCTACCAGTGAGTGTGCCATCACATTGTATATTGATGAAACCAGCAGCAGATAAGCTGGATGTTACCTTAGCCGATATGCCTGTTCATCAGACTAGGATCCCAGTAATTCACAACGCTAGTGTCTCAGCATCACAAGATGAAATAGGCATCAAAGCAAGCCTAGTTAAGCAACTACACAACCCTGTTCGCTGGGTTGAGACCGTACAGTGGCTCTCTAATCAAGGGGTTGATAGGATTGTTGAATGTGGCCCCGGTAAAGTATTAGCCGGTTTAACAAAACGAATTGATAAAACAATCACAGGCTTGCCTGTATTTGATCAAAGCTCGATAGAAAAAGCAGTACAAGCATTAGGAGAGGAAATATGAGTTTAGACGGTAAAGTCGCTTTAGTGACCGGTGCCACACGCGGGATTGGTCGTGCCATAGCACTACGTCTTGGACAACAAGGTGCCACAGTTGTCGGAACGGCAACATCAAAAGAAGGTGCTCAAACCATAACTGATTTCCTAAAAGCAGAGGGTGTTCATGGGGTAGGTATGATGCTGAATGTGACCGATGCTGAGGCGATTGAAACCGTAGTTTCTGAAACTGAATCTACTTACGGCGCGCCAGCTATTCTAATTAATAACGCAGGCATTACTCGGGACAACTTGTTAATAAGAATGAAAGATGACGATTGGGATGAGATTATCAGTACTAATTTAACCCCAATCTATAAATTATCAAAGCGGTGCATAAGGGCAATGACTAAGGCTAGGTCAGGACGAATCATTACAATCACATCGGTTGTGGGTGTTATGGGTAACGCTGGCCAAAGCAACTATGCAGCAGCAAAAGCGGGCGTCATTGGTTTTAGCAAGTCCTTGGCACGAGAAGTAGGACCGCGGGGTGTGACCGTTAATACTGTTGCTCCAGGTTTTATAGATACAGATATGACGAGCGGCTTAGCTGAAGCGCACAAAACTGCTTTATTAGAACAAGTCCCCGTCAAAAGGTTAGGGTTTCCTGAAGAAATTGCTGGCGCTGTCAGCTACTTAGCGAGTGATGATGCTGCCTACGTTACTGGCGAAACAATCCATGTCAATGGCGGCATGTATATGAATTAATAGGTTAATTTATTAAAGTAACAACCCACTAATATTTTAAATGAGCCTCAGAAATAAAATTGGCTTGTCTTATAGAGTGCTTGCAATATAAAATGCGTGCAGATTTAAGTATTTAACCACCAAAGGAAACATACGTTATGAGTGAGATCGAAGCCCGAGTAAAAGACATTGTTGTTGAACAATTGGGTGTCAACGCAGATGAAGTAACAACTGATGCTTCATTTATAGATGATCTGGGTGCTGATTCATTAGATACAGTCGAATTGGTTATGGCACTTGAAGAAGAGTTCGAATGTGAAATTCCAGATGAAGAAGCTGAGAAAATCACAACAGTTAAAGAAGCAGTGACATACATAAATTCTGTTCAGTCTTAATTTTAGTTGTAGCAAAACTTATAGCCGCCTAGTATGGTCTCATGCTAGGCGGCTATCTTGTGTCTTGTTTACACTGTTTTAAAATATACAAAAGGAAACCTTGATGTCAAAACGGCGTGTTGTAATAACAGGTCTCGGCGCTGTAACCCCGGTCGGCTTAGACGTTCAAGAGTCTTGGCTTAATATCTTAGCGGGCAAGAGTGGCGTAGCACCTATCACCCTGTTTGATACAGCAGACTTTTCAGTGCATTTTGGCGCTAGTGTGAAAGGTTTTGACATAACGGCGCATATATCTAAGAAAGACGCCAAAAAGATGGATACCTTCATTCATTATGGAATTGTCGCTGGCAAAGAAGCGATCGAAGATTCAGGCTTAGAAATAACAGATGAAAATGCTGAAAGAATAGGCGTAGCTATAGGTGCAGGTATCGGTGGCCTTCCGGGCATTGAAGCTGGCTACGATGCTTACCTAAAAGGTGGCCCTAGAAAAATATCTCCCTTCTTTGTTCCTAGTAATATCATTAATATGATTGCCGGTAACTTATCGATCATGTACGGGATGAAAGGTCCCAATACGGCGATTGTTACCGCCTGTTCAAGTGGCACGCATAATATTTCTTCTGCTGGTCGTATGATTCAATACGGTGATGCCGATGTCATGATTGCCGGTGGTGCTGAAATGTCAACCTCAAAAACAGGTTTGGGCGGTTTTGCTGCAGCGCGGGCTTTATCAACGCGTAATGATAATCCAGAAGGTGCCAGTCGCCCATGGGATAAAGATAGAGATGGCTTTGTACTTGGTGACGGTGCAGGTATTGTTGTTTTAGAAGAATACGAACATGCGGTAAAACGTGGGGCCAATATATATGCCGAACTAGCAGGTTCAGGCATGAGTTCTGATGCTTACCATATGACAATGCCTTCAAAAGGCGGGGAAGGAGCGGCACGTTGTATGGTAAATGCAATGAACGATGCGGGCCTTAATCCAGAACAAATTGATTATATCAATGCCCACGGGACATCGACCCCTGCGGGTGATGTCGCTGAAAGCCAGGCCGTTAAAACTGCATTAGGTAATGCTGCACCGTCTGTTGCAGTCAGTTCTACTAAATCGATGATCGGTCACTTGCTAGGTGCTGCAGGTGGTGTTGAAGCTGTCTTCAGTGTCTTGGCGATTCGCGACCAAGTAGCCCCGGCCACGATTAATCTTGATAACCCAGACCCAGAATGCAATCTGGATTTTGTGCCCCATACTGCACGACAAATGAAGATTGATGTTTCGATGTCAAATTCATTTGGTTTTGGTGGTACTAACGGCACCTTGATTTTCAAAAAAGTGTAAAAGCGTATCTCTGATGGTTTTAATCAACGGTAAAACCAACACTAAAATTAGCATCCTGGATCGGGGCTTGCAATACGGTGATGGTGTTTTTGAAACTGTCGCCTACCGCAACGGTAGAGCAGAGTTTCTTGAGCAGCATTTGACACGTCTTTTCACCAGTTGTCAGTTGCTTGCAATAGACTTCAAACAACACGATGAATTACGGGGAGAATTAACCTCAGTTTGCCAGCACCTTAATGACCAAAAAGCCGTTATTAAAATCACCGTCACACGAGGTGAAGGTACTAGAGGCTATTTTTCTGACAATAAAGCTTTACCAACTCGAATTATCGCTATCTATCCCTATCCTAAACATCCTGAGCACTATCAAACAGGAGGTGTAATCCTACGCTTTTGCGAGCAGCCACTCTCAATTAACAGCCGCTTGGCTGGAATAAAGCACCTTAATCGCCTAGAGCAAGTCTTGGCTAGAAATGAGTGGGATGACCCAGACATTGCCGAGGGCATTATGTCAGATGATGAAGATAATATTATTGAAGGAACAATGAGTAACATTTTTATTGTTGAATCAGATAAATTAGTGACACCCGTTGTCACAAGAGCTGGCATTGCGGGGGTTATTCGAGCACAAGTTATTCAATTGGCCACCATAAGTGGTATGTCTGTGCAAGAAGGAGTCATCACCAGAAAAGCATTAGCTGAAGCAGATGAAGTCTTTGTTTGTAATAGTGTGATTGGTATTTGGCCTGTATCAGCGATTTCTAATAAATTATATCCTGTTGGTTTAATTACACAGTTTCTTCAAAAATCCTTAGCTGAGTGCATAAAATAACTGTGCAATGGATGCTGAAATTACTAGTGCCTGTGGTGTTGCTTGTGGCTGGCTTATCTGTATTCAGTGAATACCAGCGTTTTTTGTCGACATCGCTTAACATCGAGACACCTAATAAAACATTCACAATTAATTTAGGTAAGAATTTACAGCAAGTGAGTCGCCAATTAACAGAGCAAGGCCTTTCACCATTTCCTGCATCTTATTTATATTGGTATGGTCGTTATCAGCAATCAGCTCATCGTATCAAAGCTGGTGAATATTTATTAACGTCAGACCAAACTTTACCTGATGTTTTAGCACTTTTTGTTAGAGGTGAAATTGTTCAACGTAGTTTCACTATTATTGAAGGTATGACCAGTCGACAGCTACTGTCTAATGTTGCTTCTGACGACCGCTTTATTCAAACACTAAAAACAAATGATTTAGCCGCTATTATGCAAATAATCGATGGCAACGATCGCCATGGAGAAGGCGAGTTTGCTCCTGAAACTTATTATTTCTCAACCGGCACAACAGATAAAGAAATATTGAGCCGGGCATATGGGCTGATGCAAGCTACCTTAGCTGAAGCTTGGGAGGATAAAGCTGACAATTTGCC
>JBLIIN010000076.1:0-7224 GCA_047635075.1 Methylophagaceae bacterium
AGTTTTAAATCATGGGTATTTGAAAGGTAACCGTGGAAACTTGTTTCGAATTGGCTTAGTGCTAATCGATGAAGTGTGTTGACGATATGATTGAGCTCGGTTTTATCCCCTTTTAAAAAATGGCGTCGAGCTGGAACGTTGAAAAAGAGGTCTCTTACTTCAACCGTGGTGCCATCGGGGTGTGCAGTGGGCTGTAATGTCTTATTGTTAGCATTGAATTGCCATGCGTGTTCGATGCTTGATTGTTTTGAACTAACAGTGAGTTGAGATATAGAACTAATGCTGGGTAAGGCCTCGCCTCGAAAGCCAAGACTTTCGATATGACTGAGTTGTTCGGTTGATGTTAGTTTGCTAGTTGCGTGACGGCTCAACGCCAATGGTAGGTCATCGGGGTGTATCCCATGGCCATTGTCCCTTATTCGAATGAGTTTGCTACCCGCACCGTCGATATGAATTGAGATGTCGGTTGCACCAGCATCTAGACTATTTTCGATAAGTTCTTTGACGACTGAAGCGGGTCTTTCTATAACTTCGCCAGCCGCAATTTGGTTTGCCAGGTGAAGGGGAAGGGGATGGATTCGTTGGGGTTCAATCATGACGTTATTCTAGCAGTATCAACATTGATCTGGCCTAGGGAATGAACAGCACGTCGCCTATTTTTAAGTGGCTATGAGTGAGTCCATTATTTGACTTTAACTGGGCCAGTTTGACTTGATAGCGTTGTGCAATGGTACTTAAGGTGTCGCCTCGGCTAACAATATGCCTTTGCGTTGTGTGTGTGCCTAAGGGTGGGTTACGCTGGAAGTAGTTACGAATGCCGGACAGCATCGCGAGGGCTAATTTGTTTTGATGGCTGCTGTTGCGTAGCTTTCTTTCTTCACTTGGATTTGAAATGAACGCCGTTTCAACTAAAATTGAAGGAATATCTGGTGATTTTAAGACAACAAAAGCGGCAGATTCCACTTGTTTTTTATGGGTATTTCCGACGCGCTTTAAACCGGTTAATACTTTTTCTGCTACTTCCGTACTGGCGACAAGACTAGCCGTCTGTGACAAGTCTAGTAGCACAGAGGCTAAATCGTCATCTTTGTCTCCGATCCGAATACCTCCGATTAAGTCAGCGGCATTTTCTTTGTCAGCGAGCATTTGTGCGGCCTCACTACTAGCGCCATGCTTCGATAAGACGTAGACCGAGGCTCCTTTGGCTTCAGGGCGATGGAAGGCATCTGCATGAATCGAGATAAACATGTCCGCTTTTTGTTGTCTAGCGCGATTTATTCTACCTCTAAGACTAATAAAAGTATCGTTATCTCGGGTGAGATAAGCTCGCATGCCCTGTTCCTCATCCACTAAGTTGGCTAATTTACGTGCGATGGCCAAAACAATGTCTTTTTCTTTGGTGCCGCTCTTGCCAATAGCACCCGGATCTTTACCACCATGACCCGCATCAATAGCAATAACAATGTCTCTCCTAGGTCGAGGCTTGATGGTTTTTACGATGGTGGTTTTAGGCTTGTCGACTTTTTTCTCAGGCTCTGGCTTTGTGGCTAGGATCACATCCGGTTTTTCCCTTGATGGCGCTATTTTAGTTGTTGGGTTTTGGGGAAAAGGAAAAATATTGGTTGATAAATCGATAACGAGCCGGTGTGAATTTGCGCCATTGGGTGGGAGTTTTTGAGCTATGTATTCCCGACTAGATAAGAGGTCAATCACGATGCGGAAGGTATTATTTTTTCTTTGGGCATAACGAATATTCTTGATTGGCGTGCCATCAAAATTTGGCAGTTTTATAATGGTCGATTGTGCGGTGTTTGTTAGATCGATAACAATACGGTCAGGATTGTCTAATTTAAAACTGCTATAAGCTATCTCATCTGTAAGATCGAAAACTAATCGCGTCTTTTCTCCGGTTTGGGATAAACGGATGGCATCGATACTGGTGGCCCACGCACTTGTTACTGACAACAGCAGTAACAATAGACTTAAAAAGAGTCTGTGCATTTGGAATATATCCTTAAAATAACTTAGGCCGTATTGTCTGATTGTGACGATAAAAAATCAAGCGGGTTGTACGGCGGGGTAGATCTGCCTAACAGCATGGTAGAGAGCTTGCGCGGCATCTGACATAGGCGTCAATGTGACTTGTCGACCATCTTTTTGATATTGAAGTGAAATAGTTAAATCAGGGGTGGGCAGGTAATGACCGCCCAGCGCTGGCCACTCGATTAAGCAAAGTGCATTATCGCCGAGATAATCTTCAAGACCGATATATTCGAGTTCTTCTGGGTCGGTTAAGCGGTATAAGTCGAAATGATAGATGGTCCGAGTATTAATGAGATATTGCTCTACCAAGGTATAAGTTGGGCTTTTGACGTGCCCAGTATGTCCTAAGCCATTCAAGATGCCACGGGTCAGTGTGGTCTTCCCAGCACCTAGATCACCTTCCAAGTGAATGGTAAAGGCGTTATCAGGGCAGTTTTTAGAGATTGCCTCGCCTAATGCAAGTGTGGCTGTTTCATTATTTAAATTGATTAACATTTTGTTTTAGGATGCTGAGTTAGATAAAAGTCTTAAATAGGGCATGAGGTCCATCGCGAGCATACCGCGCTCACCACCTTGTTCAGCGGCCTTATCACCTGCCATGCCATGTAGAGCAACACCGATACAGGCGGCATCCAACAGTGGGAAGCCTTGTGCAAGTAAGCCGCCAATGACACCAGCAAGCACATCACCCATTCCACCACTGCCCATACCTGGATTGCCCGATGATGATAGTCGGATTGTCGTTTCGCCGCTATAGATTAATGTCCCGGATCCTTTTAGCACTATGATACCGCCATAAATGGCTTGTAATTCTCGCACCGCATTAAAGCGATCAGCTTGGACTTCGGCCGTGGTGCAGTGAAGTAAGCGTGCCGCTTCTCCCGGGTGTGGGGTTAAAATCCAATGATCACGGTGTTGTGGGTTTTTACTGAGTAGATTCAAGGCATCAGCATCAACAACCATGGGTAAACTTGTTTCGACAGTCTTTTTGAAAAGGGTTTGGCCCCAATCATTTTGACCTAGTCCGGGGCCAAGAGTGAGTGCATTTGAAGAGCGTAATAAAGGAGCTAGACTTTCTGCATCTTCGATACCATGACACATGAGTTCAGGTCGGGTTAGATTTAATAACGCACTATGGGTCGTTCGAGTAGCAATGCTGATTAAGCCTGCACCAACCCGCGCGCCAGCTTCGGCAGAAATACGAGCGGCACCTGACATACCATCGTCACCCCCGATGATGAGTAAATGGCCGTATAGGCCTTTGTGACCTGTTCGTTCTCGTGGCACAAGTCGTTCACCCTCCTTTTCTAAATTAATTCGGAGAGCAACAGGGGCGACATGATCGTAGATTGCTGAGGGTATATCGAGCGATTCAAAATAAACGTGGCCACAATAATTGGGCCCATAACCAGTGAATAACCCGAGATTAAGTCCAATAAAGCTAAGCGTAATCGTGGCGTTAACTGTTGGACCTAGGGGCCTACCAGTATCAGCTTGCAGTCCTGAAGGGATATCAATAGATAAAACGCAAGCCTGTTCTATTTTGTTAAGGGCTTTGATGATTGTGCTGGCTTCGCCTTCAACAGCACGGTTGATACCGGTCCCGAAAATGGCGTCAACAATCACATCCGCGGCAGGTAATGTTTCTTGGGAGTAATGTATTTTAGTGCCAGTTAATAGTAAGGCATCTTTGGCGGCTGCTGCCGTTTTTGTTAATGTTTTTTTACCTCCCACCTGTAATACCGTGACGTGATAACCCTCGAGAGTTGCTTGGCGGGCTAGTTCAAAGCCATCGCCGCCGTTATTACCAATGCCCGATAAAATAAGAATATGTTTTGCATCAGGCCATTGTTGTTTTAGGAGCTGTAGGGCTGAAGCACCCGCATGGGTCATTAAAGTTGATGAGGAAAGAGCAGCGTCTTTGTCTGCAATGCGTTCTAATTCACGTATTTGTTCAGCTGTGTATAGTTCGTCTGGCAGGTTAAGCATGTATTGTCATCCCGTTTTATGGATAGTGCGCCTTTTTTGTGGGGAATCGCCCTACTGAATAGGTCTGGTGTAGCTTATAATAGCCTGTATGCGTGAAATAAATACACCCTTAGAGATGGCCAGCCTGTTAAGGGATATGACAGTTTGGGCCGAAGACGTAGGTTTCCAGCAACTTGGCGTAAGTGATATTGATTTGGCTGAGGCAGAGTCGGCATTGTCAACATGGCTCGCGCAACAGTTTCATGGTGAAATGCATTATATGGCGCGCCACGGAGAGAAAAGAACGCGGCCTGATGCTTTGATACCGGGCACCGTTCGTGTGATTACCGTGCGGATGGATTATTGGCCTGAGCAAGCAGCAGAACCTTGGGCCGTGTTGGCCGATGATCAGCAAGGCTTTATTTCGCGTTATGCGCTGGGTCGTGATTACCACAAGTTAATGCGGCGACGTTTAGCTAAACTTGCCGAGAAGATAAAACTTGAAGTGGGCAATATGTCATATCGTGTATTTTGCGATAGTGCGCCAGTGATGGAAAAAGCCTTGGCGCAAAAATCGGGCATTGGTTGGCAAGGTAAACATAGTAATATCTTGAATCGAGAGCACGGGTCGTATTTTTTCTTAGGTGAAATTTACACCGACTTACCCTTGCCTGTCACAGAGCCGACTCCTGAACATTGTGGCTCATGTACTGCCTGTATCGATATCTGCCCGACTCAAGCAATTGTGGCTCCTTATAAAGTTGATGCTCGGCGTTGCATCTCTTATCTGACGATTGAGTTGAAAGGGGCTATCCCTGAAGAATTCCGACCGATGTTAGGAAATCGAATTTATGGTTGTGATGACTGTCAACTAGTTTGTCCTTGGAATAAATTTGCACAAGCAACAGTAGAGTCTGATTATTTACCACGACACGGCTTAGATTCACCTCAGCTAGTGGATTTGTTTGCTTGGGATGAGACGACTTTTTTATCTCGTCTTGAAGGTAGTCCTATTCGACGAATTGGGTATGAAGCTTGGTTACGTAATATTGCGGTGGCATTGGGAAATGCTCAAACCCAGCCAAATGTAATATCAGCCTTGCAGTCAAAGCTAGATTATCCATCTGAACTGGTTCGGGAACATGTGACATGGGCTTTAGCCGAACATAAACGACGTAAAATTAAGGCAGTTTTATGAAATGTTCGCGGTAGTGTTGTAACTCTCGAATAGAATCTTTGACATCATCCATGGCCAGATGAGAACTTTTCTTTTTGAAGCTTTTTTCAACTTTAGGTGCCCAGCGTCGTGCGAGTTCTTTTAGTGAACTGACATCTAGGTTACGGTAGTGAAAATAAGCTTCAAGTTCAGGCATAATACGAGCCATGAATCGGCGATCTTGGCAGATGCTATTACCACACATAGGCGAGACCCCTGCAGGCACGTATTGTTCTAAAAATGCGAGGGTTTGACGCTCAGCTTCAGCTTCATTTGTGGTGCTATTTTTAACGCGCTCTGTTAAACCCGACCCGCCATGTTGCTTGGTGTTCCAGTTATCCATCGCCTCAAGTGCGGCATTGGCTTGGTAAATAGCAATAATAGGTCCTTCGGCTAAAACGCTTAATTTATCATCGGTCACAATGGTGGCAATTTCAATGATGGCGTCGTTGTTTGTATCTAAACCCGTCATTTCTAAGTCAATCCAGATAAGGTTTTTCTTGCTTTTTGTCATGATAATCGTCTTTTTGTAATGAGATTGAAGTTGAACTTCTTGCCACAGATTGTATCAAACGCTAAGCTGCTTAGCATTGTTATGATTTTATTTGGTTGTAAATACGATGAATGAATTTAGTTTTATCTTTGTTGCTGCGTTAGTTTTGATGACGACAGTGGAGCTATGGTTGTCATTTCGGCAATCTCGTCATGTCACGGCACATCGTAATGCCGTGCCGGAGGCGTTTAGAGAGCAAATCAGCTTAGAAGAGCATCAAAAAGCAGCCAGTTACACTGTAGCAAAGGGGAAATTAAATCGGTTAGACGGCCTCTTTGGTATGGCGGTGTTATTGTTGTGGACATTAGGTGGCGGTTTAGCCGCGTTGTCAAGCCTGTGGTCAAATTTCGGTTTGTCATATATGGTAACGGGCATCGTCTTCGTATTGAGTTTTTTTGTGTTGAGCTCAATCATAGAATTACCTTTTTCGCTTTACAGGACTTTTGTTCTTGAGGCTGAATTTGGCTTTAACAAAAGCTCACTGGGCTTATTTTTTTCAGACTTAATCAAGCAGACGATTTTGATGTTGCTCATCGGCGCTCCGTTATTGTGGGGGGCTTTATGGCTGATGGATAGCACGGGTGAATATTGGTGGTTCTATCTCTGGGCTGCTTGGATAGGTTTCACATTATTTGTGATGTGGGCTTATCCCGCCTTCATTGCACCGTTATTTAATACTTTTTCACCTTTGAAAGATGAAGCTTTGAAAACGCGTGTTGAAAGTTTATTAACGCGATGTGGCTTCAAAAGCCAAGGTATTTTTGTGATGGACGGTTCGCGCCGTTCTGGGCACGGTAATGCCTACTTCACAGGCTTAGGTGGCAATAAACGGATTGTGTTCTTTGACACCTTATTGAAAACCCTAAATGAAGAACAGATTGAGGCTGTGTTAGCCCATGAATTGGGGCATTTTCGTCGTAAACACGTGATTAAAAACATGGTCGTGATGGCGATGTTGAGTTTAGTGAGTCTAGCTTTGTTGGGTTGGGCGGCGGCTGAGCCATGGTTTTACTCGGGCTTAGGTTTGACAACCGAGAGCAGCGCTGTGGCGTTAGTTTTATTTATGTTGGTGATTCCGGTGTTTGGTTTTTTCTTGCATCCAATGATGACAGCAATGTCACGGAAATATGAGTACGAAGCGGATGACTATGCGGCGTCTGTGTCGAGTGGTAAGCACTTGATAGAAGCTTTAGTGGCGCTATATCAGGAAAATGCCAGTACCTTAACCCCAGATCCATTAGTTTCAGCAATTTATGATTCTCATCCACCGGCAACTCTTCGTGTCGCGCATTTAGAAGCGCAATCCGCCTAATACAGTATGGTGTGCTGGCAATTTGTTGCAATTGGCCAAGGGCCTTTTTACCATGCCACATGGTTGCGAGGTCAGCCGTCCATGTTGGCCGGGCTAGGCTTATGCCATTGAGGTTAGAACAGTGACCGATGT
>JBLIIN010000077.1:0-7186 GCA_047635075.1 Methylophagaceae bacterium
AGACGCTTCGGGGCTGTTCTGTGGACCAATGAACTGGTGAAAGATCACAAGCTCATCGCGCATCTGGGACCAGAACCGTTATTAAAAGATTTTCACGCTGATTATTTATATCAACAAGCAAAAACTAAGCATTGTAGTGTTAAAACTTTCATTATGAATGGTCCAGTCGTCGTTGGAGTTGGAAATATTTATGCCAATGAAAGCTTATTCTTGTCCGGTATTCATCCTAGAACTATTGCACAAAACCTGACTGAAACCCAGTGTGAAAACCTGGTTGAACAAATTAAACTCGTTCTAGGAAGAGCGATAAAAGCAGGAGGAACTACGTTAAAGGACTTTACAAAAAGCGACGGTAAGCCGGGGTATTTTTCCCAGCAACTTAATGTCTACGGTCGTAAAGATCAACCTTGTTTCCACTGTGGACACAAAATTGAGCACTATAAAGTGACACAAAGGGCCACCTATTACTGCCCTGTATGTCAGGTGGAGACTAACTAACAGGCGTTACGTCTTCTGCTTGCCAACCTTTGTCCCCTTTAGTGACAGTGAACTCAACTTGTTGACCTTCATCTAAAGTTTTAAAACCATCGCCTTGAATTGCGCGAAAATGAACAAACACATCGTCACCACCTTCACGTTCTAAAAACCCAAAACCTTTTGCGGCATCAAACCACTTTACACTTCCAACTACACGTTCAGACATAAAAGCTCACTTAATTTAATTGAGATATTGACAACCAGTTCTTGAAATAAAATTACCTTTTTTCACCGTATCAGCATATTATTAAAAATGCAACATCCTAAAGCATCATCTCTACTCACCGTTTCAAAACTGTCTCAAAACTACAACATCCTATTGAAAATAACTGACCAAACAAGTAATTAGGGAATTAGAGTAAAGACAAACCAACCTCGCATCGCTGTCTAAGCTATACTCTTTTTCTGTTTTATTTCCTCAAAATACCATGACAAACAAATTAGAATTACAAGGCATGATCCCAGATGACTGTGCCGGCTTTCGACTTGACCAGGCGCTCGCCCAATTATTCTCAGATTATTCTAGAGGCCAACTCACAAAATGGATTAAAGCTGGTGATGTCAAAGTTAATAACAAAATATTAAGGCCAAAAGACAGCGTCATTGGTGGTGAAAATGTTGAGATTCTTGCTGAAATGGAAGTCGTTAACGATAGCTGGGTAGCAGAAGCCATTCAACTCGATATTATTCACGAAGATCAAGATCTTCTCATCATCAATAAGCCCGCAGGCATGGTTGTCCATCCCGGTGCTGGCAACCATGAGGGTACCTTGGTTAATGCTTTACTTCATCATTCGCCAGAACTAGAAGCCATCCCAAGGGCTGGTATTGTTCACCGCATCGATAAAGGCACAACGGGGCTGCTGATGATTGCTAAAACCTTGCAAGCGCATAATAGCCTAGTCTCACAGCTGCAAGAACGAACAGTACTCCGAGAATACCAAGCTATTGCAATGGGCGTAATGACCGCCGGTGGTACAGTCGATGAGCCCGTTGGACGTCACCCAATAGAACGTAAACGCATGGCCGTCAATGGCAATGGAAAACCTGCAGTCACCCATTACAGAGTCGAGCAACGGTTTCGTGCCCACACTCATATTCGATGTAAATTAGAAACAGGCCGTACGCATCAAATCAGAGTCCATATGGCCCACATTCGTTATCCACTTTTAGGAGACCCTGCTTACGGCGGTAGATTACGCTTACCAAAAGGCGCTTCAGAAAGCTTCCAACAAGCATTGCAAAGTTTCAAACGCCAAGCCCTACATGCTGGGTTACTAGGCTTTGTACATCCAAGAACAGAACAAAATGTATCATGGAAAATTGATATGCCAGAAGATATGCAAACAATTTTAACTTCTCTTAACAGGGATCAGCTACAAAATAGCTAATAACAAAAAGCCCAGTCCTTCGAAAAAAAGGCTGGGCTTTTAGAGATTAGAATAGTGTAAAAAAACTTAGGCTAAATCAAAACGATCCAACTCCATCACTTTAACCCAAGCATCGACGAAATCGCTCACAAAGCGAGATAACGAATCTTGACAACCATAGACTTCAGCCAAAGCACGAAGTTGTGAGTTAGAGCCAAAGATTAAGTCAACTCTTGTACCAATCCATTTAAGCTGACCCGTCTCTCTGTCACGGCCTTCAAATGTATCATCGTCCTCTGATATCGCTTTCCATGTTGTTTTCATATCAAGCAAATTCACAAAAAAATCATTGGTCAATGTTTCAGATCTGAGAGTAAATACACCTTGTTGAGATTGTCCGACATTGGTATTCAAAACACGCATACCCCCAACCAAAGCTGTCATTTCAGGGGCTGACAATGTCAATAGTTGTGCTTTATCCACTAACATTTCTTCCGCAGATACTTTATATTTTGTTTTCATATAATTTCTGAAGCCATCAGCCTCAGGCTCAAGCACGCCAAATGATTCAACATCTGTCTGGTCTTGTGTTGCATCAGTCCGACCAGGAGTAAACGGCACAATAAGCTCAATATCGTTATTTTTGGCTGCTCGCTCAATACCAACACTCCCGGCCAAAACAATGACATCTGCTAACGATATCGCTTTATCACCAGAATTAGACTCGTTATATGACTGTTGAATAGCTTCAAGTACATTTACTACGGTTGTTAACTGTTGTGGGCTATTGACCTTCCAGTCTTTCTGAGGGGCAAGACGAACACGTCCGCCATTGGCACCACCACGCATATCAGAGCCACGGAAAGTAGATGCTGAAGCCCAAGCTACTGATACAAGTTGCGACACCGATAATCCAGAAGCAGCAATGCTGGCTTTAATTTCAACGGTATCTTGCTCATTCACTAAAGGATGGCTAACGGCTGGCACAGGATCTTGCCAAATCAATTCTTCAGCTGGCACTTCTTTTCCCAAATAACGCGCAAGGGGTCCCATATCTCGATGGGTTAATTTGAACCAAGCTCTAACAAAAACATCAGCAAACTCATCAGGATTCTGATGAAAGCGGCGAGAAATAGCTTCATAACTAGGATCGACACGAAGTGCCATATCAGCAGTCGTCATCATTGGTGCATGCCGTTTCGACGGATCATGAGCATCAGGCACATCATCTAAACCCAGCCCCTCTTTTGGTGTCCATTGTTGGGCCCCA
Organism: Methylophagaceae bacterium; assembly: GCA_047635075.1. GTDB lineage: Bacteria > Pseudomonadota > Gammaproteobacteria > Nitrosococcales > Methylophagaceae. Next base: position 3,178 of record JBLIIN010000077.1, read on the forward strand.
GCAGGGCTTTTGGTTAACTCCCAATCGTAACCAAAGAGCATATCAAAATAACCATTGTCCCATTGAATGGGATTGGCAGTCCAAGCACCTTCAATACCACTGCTAATCGTATCAATACCTTTACCAGTTCCAAAGCTGCTTTTCCAACCTAAACCCTGCTCTTCAATACCGGCACCCTCTGGTTCTGGTCCAACGTGTGCTTCTGCATCACCAGCACCATGACATTTACCAAATGTATGTCCACCAGCAACCAGCGCCACTGTCTCCTCATCATTCATTGCCATTCGGGCAAAAGTTTCACGAATATCAATAGCGGATGCTAAAGGATCAGGATTACCGTTAGGTCCCTCTGGATTAACATAAATTAGCCCCATCTGAACCGCGGCAAGCGGGTTTTCAAGATCACGTTGCCCTGAATAACGCTGATCGTCCAGCCATTCTTGCTCGGCGCCCCAATAGATGTCTTGCTCTGGTTCCCAGATGTCTTCACGACCACCAGCAAATCCAAACGTCTCTAAGCCCATTGATTCGATGGCACAGTTACCCGTTAAAACCAATAAATCTGCCCAAGAAATACTAGTGCCATATTTTTGCTTAATTGGCCATAACAACATCCGTGCTTTATCAAGATTAACGTTATCGGGCCAACTATTAATGGGGGCAAAGCGTTGATTACCTGTGCCCGCACCACCGCGGCCATCGCTGGTGCGATAGGTTCCTGCAGCATGCCATGCCATTCGCACAAATAGCGGACCATAATGACCATAATCCGCAGGCCACCAAGATTGAGAATCCGTCATTAGTGTTTTAATATCTTGCTTAATTGCATCTAAGTCTAAGGCTTTAAAGGAATCAGCATAATTGAAGCCAGTGTCAAGCGGATTAGCTTTTTCTGAATGTTGATGCAATATATTTAAGTTCAGTTGGTTCGGCCACCAATCACGATTTGAATTGCCGCCACCGGCTGCTTTCTGTCCGTGTCCCATCACTGGGCATTGATTTATATCACTCATTGTCATTCTCCTGTTGAAGTAACCAAAGTATAGCTACAGTATTATCCAATGATGACAATTTGTAAATTTAATTATTTCTATTCAAATAATCGTTTTTTACGATTGTAAGATTCAAACTGGGATAGTCAGTCAATAATGACCACCGTTAAATAATATTGGCTTTAGGTAAGTGATCTTGTAATCCCGCGGGTAAATACCTAACAAATATAATTCGAACGCGAGGCCAATATGCTGACAACAATAACAACATTGCCCCCATCACCACCCCGGTATAAGCAAAACTAGATCCCATCAAACCATAACGATCGACAAGACCAGACAAGGCATAAAGGACGTATATCAACGAAGAAACCATCAACACCCGTCTATCTATACAAATCGACACAAATGTCAGTAACAAGTACAACAAAACAACTAGAACGACACTCATTAAGCTTTCATTTCCATCCAATATATCTAAACCCATAAAGACAGGATGAATAATCAATGGGGCTGCCAAAAGATGTAACCAAAAAGCGACATCAGAATGGTAACTAATGCGTGTCGTATCTGCCGAATCCCAGTACATTGCATAACAAAACACTAACAGACCACACACAAATAAAACCGGCCATAACCAATTATCAATATCAGGAAAAAGAGTGCCTAACAATGAAACCACTAAACCAACCATCGCCGCCACTGCAACAGCAATTGTAATAGCCACACTAAACCGTTGCCAATGCAAATAGGCTGCTAACGCCGCCAGAACAGCGGCAAGCACGGCGCCAAACTGTGTTGTTATTAACAACCAAGAATGTGACAACCCTACAACACTGCCAACAAAGGCAATTAATAACATAATGGCGGGTAATGCCATTTTTCTTTTTAAGATGAAGAACTCAGCTAAACCCCAAGATAACCCCGCGAAAACCAAATAGCTCAAACTGACATTAATGGTTTTCAATACTGAAAAAGATGAAAACAACAATAAACCACAGGCAATGACAATAAAAATATCGTTAAAGCCACCAATCAATTTAAAGTGCTCTTCATCGGCAGAAGGTGGCAAAGGTTTGACGTCTGTTACCTGATGCCGAAACGCATCGACCGCAGTTTTTGAAAAAATCCCTTCCTTAATTGCCTTATTTAAATCGTCATCGTTATACATAATTCCCTCTATTCACTAACAGTCCGCATCGACCACAGTCACGGTACATTCAGGATCGCCATAGGAGTCATAGGTGACATAACAACCATTAGCTGTCGCAGGACCACTGCCCTGAATGCCATAACCAACACGGGTATATTGATTTGAGATATTTGCTGTCAAATCCTGAGTGACTGCCAAACTAATGGGATCGAGCATACTCAAAGCATCGCCCACCTCTGCCTGGCTTTCAGGACACAAATTACGCCAATCAAACTCAGATGTGCCGGCCTCAGTCTCTATAACGTAAATGGCTTGCCCCACACCCGGATTAGTATCCACTATAGGCAAACCACTCACATAAGCTTTATTTTTCACTATCATAATTGTCGCTCGCATGGCACCTGAAATACCTTCTATGCTGACTATCCGACCCGAGCTAGCTAAACTAGCAAATTTCGGCAGAGCTATTGCGGCTGAAATACCCAAAACTACGATCACCAAGATTAATTTTATCGAAGTAAATTCCGATAATCTCCTTGAGCAAAATTGTTGCGTGCCCATTATTCTATTGGAAGCTAACACCATATTTAGAGAACTTATAAAACCAGCTAGCAATGATTAACGTTTTCATAATATTTTATCTATGTTGCTGATAAAGGTAAAGTCACAGATAAAGCCAACTCATAAAAAATACCTTCATGCACTTTTCATGAAACTTTTGGTCACAACAAAAAAGGTGTATTTAGGAAAATAAAAACAGAACTGTTTTCTATAATAAAGACAACAGATGCTTGAACTAACTTCTCGTTTATTTGACTCATTTCACCAGTAGAGACAGCATAGTTAAATCAAAAATAATGATTACTTCCAGATATACAATATTAGGAACATACTTACCTCACTAGCCACTGACATAACCTTCATACTGGGCATCTATGCTTAGCAACCATTCCTTTGGTTAGCGCAGACTGACTTTAGGGTTAATACACTAATGGCACTGGAGAAAATGATGAGCAAAGGATTAGAAAACAAAAAGAATGTGAAAAAAAAGCCCTTATTATCAGCAAAAGAAAAGAAAGCGGCTAAAAAATCCAAGAAAACAGACACTAATACATTCGGAAATTAATTTGATAGTATTCAATAGTCTTTCAATTTGACGGCTCAACTCACTTGTCTAGCTTAAGTCAACGATAGGTCCTTGTTTTCATCAATCATCCGAACAGTATCAACATGATGCTAGTTTACTCAGCTACTAAAAGAAAAATACAGACCTATTAAGGACAGTCTAAAAAATCGATTTTATCTAGGTATAAGAAAGTTAATGTGTCGAAGGGTAGTCTTGTTTCTGTAGCTTCACCATCCTATGCGCAAGCTTGAAAAAGTGAGGAACAAATCTACATCAATATCGTGTTGCTGTATTAAAAGGTGCAATGGCAGTCGAAGCAGTAGACAAATTCCGGTTAACCCTCAGCTTCGAATTCAGTTGAGCCTAATTAACACTGTCATGTCTGTTTTAAAAAAGGTATTGATGACCAGATAAATACAATTTTAAACTCTTAACAATATTAACGATGTTTATACTGCGTCGGACAATGACTTCTAGTCACATCATGGCTTCGAAGTTTTACGTGCTTAGTTGAACGTCCATTGACTCTTTTCCGCCAGAGTTTAAAACTCTTCGACTTTAAGTTCTGACGCATAAATTTGATAACCTGCGGCTCACTCATGCTGAATTGTTTTTCTATTGCTTCAAAAGGAGTACGGTCTTCCCAAGCCATTTCAATAATTCTTGATTGTTCATCAACAGAAAGTAACATTATATCTATCCTAAAGTTTAGACCTAAATGAGTCCTCAATAAAAACA
>JBLIIN010000078.1:0-7146 GCA_047635075.1 Methylophagaceae bacterium
TCATTCACAGCTGCTGCAATCAGGTCTTCTAGCATGTCTTTATCATCATTGAAGAGAGCATCTTCGATACTGACGCGCTTAACATCGTGCTTCCCTGTCATAACTATTGTCACCATGCCACCACCAGATTGGCCAGTAATTTCGAGGTTAGCGAGCTCCTGTTGTGCCTTTTCCATATTGGCTTGCATTTGCTGCGCCTGTTTCATTAAGTTACCCATGCCACCTTTCATGTCTTATCCTCTCATTTAATCAGTTTAATTGTGCTTTCAATGACGCGTGCATTAAATGTTGTTTTGATTGCTTCGACGGCAGGGTCATTATGAATCGAATCTTTCGCCCGTGCTTGCCCGGCCACGGCTTGTTCAGCGCGATCCGTTGCCAAGGTAGAAGAAATCTGATGTTGCGCCCTTTCAACAAAGGTGATTTTAATAGGTTGGCCAAGAGATTTTGTTAGGCCTGTTTCTAGCCGTTCTTGTGGCTTTTTACTGGCCAAATGTGCCAATTCAGGTGCAATACTTAAGGTCACTTTATTATTATCAAAATGGACAAATGCACTGTTGTCAGCAAGCTGGCGTGCTAGTGCAGTCAATTTTAGACTATTTATGAGACTAAGCCAATTGTTACTATTTAATGAGGGATGGCTTGGCTCAGCAATAGCCTCACTTTCAACAGAAACAACTTCACTTGCAAGACCAACTGGTGTTTCAGGTGATGGGGTCAGTAGTATTTCGGTTGCCGCACTTACTTTCGTTTCTTCTTTAGCTTTGTTGGCATGGCTGGGCTCATCCACCGTGGGTTCAATAGGCGGCATGGCTTGCACCGGATCTGTCAGAGAGGAGACGACAGCAGGCTGAAAGTGCATCATCCTAAGTAACGTCATTTCAAAGCCACTTTTAGGATCAGCCGCATACGGTAAATCACGTTTACCATGTAGCGCAATTTGATAAAACAATTGGGTTAATTCAGGAGATAACTGCTGGCTAAAAGTCGTCAGCATTTCTGTATCATCAGATTCTATAGCGTCAAGTCCAGGCACTAATTGCAGTGTTGCTATGCGTTGTAACACGATAAGTAAATCATTAATAACCTGTACAAAATCCCGTCCTTGAACAGAAAGCGCATGTGACTGTTGAACAACGGCTTGACCGTCTTGCGAGATTAAAGATTGAATCAGGTCATAGAGTTGTTGTTGCGAGACAGTCCCCAACATATCGTGAATATCAGTACTTTTAACTGTTCCGGAGCCGTGGGAGATAGCTTGGTCTAATAAACTAAGGGCATCACGCATACTCCCATCGGCAGCTTTAGCTATGGTTGCAAGTGCATCGGCTTCAAATTCAATATTTTCAGATAGTAGAATGGTCGCTAAATGACCGGAAATTTGGCTGATATCCAAGCGTCTTAAGTTAAATTGCAAACAGCGTGACAATATTGTCACCGGAAGTTTTTGAGGGTCTGTAGTTGCAAATAAGAATTTAACGTGTGGTGGGGGTTCTTCTAGTGTTTTAAGTAAGGCATTAAAACTACTAGTTGACAGCATATGCACTTCATCGATCAAATAAACTTTATAGCGTCCTCGACTCGGAGCATATTGTACATTGTCCAATAATTCACGGGTGTCATCGACTTTGGTACGTGAAGCAGCATCGACTTCAATTAAGTCAACAAAACGACCGGCATCTACTTCTTGGCAGCTTTGACATTCACCACAGGGGGTTGAGCTCACGCCTTGTTCACAGTTGAGCGACTTGGCGAAAATACGTGCAAGCGTTGTTTTACCGACACCGCGAGTGCCTGAGAATAGAAAAGCGTGGTGGAGGCGATTTTGGTCAAGCCCGTTAATTAGGGCTTTAAGGACATGCTCTTGCCCGACAACATTAGAAAAAGCGTTAGGCCGCCATTTTCGAGCAAGAACCAGATAACTCATAGAATAGGGTGATTACCAAGCGCAAAGAATATTAGGGTGGCGACCCGTACCAGCCAAATCTCGGCGCCCGAGTCCGAAGGTTCCGCTGCTCCCTTCCGGGTCTGACGGGTTGACCAACATTTCGTCGCGAGGTAACCGGCACAGGTCACCATAGAGAGCGTGATTTTAGTTGGTTTTTGTATGTTTGGCTATGTTTATTGTGTTTGTTTAACAATAAACATAGCTTTGCCTCAATGCTAATCAACTTATTGTTACTCTTCTAAGCTAAATACAGGGTCTAGGTAAGAAGATTAAGCTCAAATAAGAGTGAGATCTGGTAGTTTTAATTTTACGCCGAGTATCAGGGGGCTTTTAACTATTAAGCTAATCAGGAATATTTCACACAGGCTTCTATGCCATCTTGAGGATAAATGCTTCTGCTGATAGTTGTTAAAACCTTTAAGAGTATGTCATTCATTGTGATGAGTTCAGATGTGGTCAGTATTTGAGGAGGCTAACGCGGGCTGATAATTTTCAATTTCATCAAGACTATAAATTAACCGGATACACTTTAAAGTGCTTGAATCCCTTTTGCTAGATTGGAGTAAAGGTGATGTCACCATAATAAGATTCAGCCTGCTTTTGGCTATTATCGGTGTCGGTCATGATAGCGATAATATCTATGTATTGATAAGCTTTACGATTCGCTTCCTCACTGCCTTGGTCGCCAAAAGTGTCTATCAAGTCTCTATAGACATTACGTTTTTCTTTATACCATTGACCCTTCTGGGAGTGCTTGCCTTGGATAGACATCATTTTGACGCTCGAGCCAGCAAAAGGATTATCCCAAACTAAACCTTTATCCTGATTACTTGACCAAACATAATTCAATGATCTTGTTTTCCAAATCATTAAACCACCATCGATGACCACATAGACTCGAGCAACAAAGTCATCGCCATTTTTACTGCGCTCGTTCAACGCAAGCAACTTCTTTTCTATTAACCAACTCCAGTTGACATAGGGCGTAATTGTGAGATCTACTTTGTTGTTTAACACCAGCCCAGAGGCTGATCCGTTACTGATAGCTCGGAGGGACAACTGTCCTTTATATTCCTTCATGGTGTAATTTGATTCACCTGACAATACCTTCGGCTGCCATCTTTGGATGCCGTTATTGCTGAATGAGGTCAGATTAGTAGAGGCTTTAACATGCAAACAAACGCTGATGATAAAAAGTGAAAAAATCCATCGCAGCATCTGTCCCTCCTGAGCTATTGAGCAAAAATATCCCTAATTATGCGCATAGGTGACAAAAGCAACCAATGAATTAAACGGTATTATTCTTGATTATAAATTACTGGCATATGCCCTTTCCATTTTAGCCATAGCTTGTCATTGAATAGCAATTCAATCATGAAATTTCCAACATTAATTCTACTGCTGGACCCAGGATCAAAAATAACATTTCGAATAGGGGAGGGTTGTATGTTGTAGCGTGTTACTTCTGGCTGATTAGTGAGGGCATCAGGGCGAACAATGGCCCACTCAATGGCTTTATTAGTTGGGCCAATTTGAGTACGTAGAAAATCAGCGGCATTTTCATTATCTACATGCGGAGGCAGTAAGGCTCTCAATATACCAATAACAATACGCTGACTCAAGGGTGGTTTTTCGGGTAAGTCCCGATTGCTGTTTCCCGATGTATTCATCAGGATAAATTTAACTAGAACATCACTGTCATTGACTTTGACAGCGTTACAGAGACATTGAATTGTATCTGTTACAAGTAAGCGAGGTTTACCAAAGATACCTGTGAATGACAGGTTATGGCCGAGACAACAAATAACAGCATTACAATCTTTCACATATAGCGCCATGTCTGAACTAGTGAGGTCGTGTACACAAGCTTGAATTTTGTATAAATTCGGATGGTCAGGTAATCCATCTAGCGTACGTATAATTGCTTTTACTTTAGCCCCTCGTTCTAGTAACTGGCTGACAACAAGACGGCCAGTTGCGCCACTTGCACCAACAACTAAAACTCTCATGGTATTTCCCTTTAAGTCATTTTGTCCGGGCTGAGTAAGCCATTGAAGTGGGACATTAAGCCCAGAGACATTCTTAGCAAATATTATGTCCCTTCATGACGGGGTGTTCAATAGCAAAAACACGTTGAGCGAGGGAAAAGCATACTGATAGAGCCGCTTCCTAAATCGTGTCACGATCCCGACTCGATAATTTGATGAGTCAATTGAGAGAGGATGAAAATAATGAATTAGTTAGTTATGTTTTAGTGTTGAAATAGTCAATTATTTTTAGCGCTGTCAACGCCGTAAAAGTGTCGGTGAACAGCGTCTAACGTTACCCGTTAAAATGATTCCGCTTTTCACTAAGAGTCGTCACTATGCTGGTGGCCTATTATTCTAATTATTGGCGGAGGCTGGGTTAATCGTTTAACAGCCTATTTCTCATGCTAACAAAAAGGCAACGATTGAGTCCCTCCTGATAGATTGAATGAACTGAAACGACAATTTAATGTGTTGATCCGAGTCTAAGGTACTGTGGTGATATTACCTCTATTATCTGATCGGTTAACTCCCGATAAAGTTGAAGATCTATCTAAATCACTGTCCGAGGATAGATGATCATTGCAGACAGGAATTTTCGAGTGAGTATATTTTTTATAGCTAAAGCCATGTTTTGGCTCAACTAAAATGGGTTTCACTTTTCATGCATTGATACACATGTGGGTAGTAAGTTGAATAATGAACAAGGCTAGGTTGGATTTGGTAACTTTATACAATGCAATCAACCTATGATAGTAAATAGTTATCACCATGATGCTCTCTTCTATAGCAGCAAGATCTGACTGATACCCTATAATTTTCATAAGTATTCGAAGTGTCTTAAAAAAGAGGCTTCTTCTGAACCAGTTTGTAGTTAATTAATAGGAATTATTATTATGAAATATCAAAATATCGCAGTCATCATTGCCGTAGCATTCGCGGGTTCAGCCTCAGTTCAAGCCAACGAGAACATGACCACTGTCTGGACTACCGATTTTAATGGTAAACCCCCATACCAACGTCAAAAAGAAATACTCAGTAGTGCTGATTTTGCTCGGTTTGAAACAACAACTGAAGTTGTAATAAGCACCAATTTTAGTGGCAAACCGCCCTTCAGCCGTAATGTTGAGATGGTGCGTGTTGTGGATGCTAACCGCTTAGAGATTGCTGAAGAAAGCCGCTTCGTTCCTACGCCACGGCGGGGTAAAATCTAACGCCATTGTTTAATGGCTTAGCATTCCTCAACAACCTGAATATTGTTACTAATTAACACCGGTAGCGATGTTTAGGTTTTTTTATCGACCTGAAAACATCGGGTATCGGAGCCAAAAAATGAAATACTTGACTAGAAAAATTGTATTTTGCTGTGTGGCTACATGTTTAGCTGTGTCCCCCCTGATGGCGACGTCTGAGTCACTTAAGCCGATAGCCGAATATCAAGCACACTATGATAAAAAGTGGACAGCACTTGTGCTGCAATTAGAGCAAGACCAAGATGCGAGCACTGCTCAAAAAATAGTTTCTTACCAGCAAAAAATTGGTGAGATGGAGCAAATTTTCGAGCGTCAAAGGCTAGCAGATTATCAGCAGCTTGAGGTGACTGAAACTGTTGAGACAATTTGTAGAGGCAAAAGCCCTCGGACCAAGATTTTTCGCAATCAAGTCTGTGCCACAAAGTGTGTAGAAAGACCCAATAAAGATATGTACACGAGCACAGAACTGGTTAAATTTGAAGGACCGACTCAAGGAGAATTGGTTACTGACACTAAAGCTTGTTTTAGACTGGAAACAAGAAGAGTTGGAACACAAAAAGGCAGTGTCACCGCCAAGTTTAAATATAGCGACATTTATATTAATCAGGCGATTAGTCAAGATGCAAAAGTATTATTCTTTCGAATTTTACAGGAAAGTAAACTCAACACCTACTGATACTCCACACCACAGGTTGATAATTGTTGCGCTTCAATAGCTGCCTTTTTCATGTAAACCACAAAACCTGAGAATGTGTATCTTCGACAATAGGTTCGTTATTCCGAGCAACATTACTATCAACGGTATGAGTAATACCTACCTCAATAATGCAGCAAACCCACGTTCTCAAACAGCGCAAGACTAATTAGAAGTTAAGCCAATTAAACTCTATGTATTAAGGATTATTAAAATGACCAAAAACTTTATAAAAATTTATTCAACAATAATTGTCCTGTGGATCAATCTGTATTAAATACTTTCTCAGGTCACCACTATGACTATTTCAATTACCAAAATTTCTGCCCATTTTCTTATATTAATCATCGCTAGCGTTACGACTTATCACATCGCTTCAACATCGGCCTACATCGAGCCATCTGCCAAGCCTAATCACACTTCTATTCGAATTGGATCTGGAGATAGTAAAAAAGGTTATGAGGCTCAGGGCTATGCAACAGATTCACGTGCAATTTAAGCGCGCAATGGTGTCAAATCCGACATTGATTAATGTCGCTGAAGTCCCACCTTTGGGTTTGCCTCCCATCCCAGTATCAATAGCTAATCCAATCACCGAAGGAAAAAGTGCTCTTGGCCGTAAGTTGTTTTTTGATCGTCGTCTTTCTATTAATAATACTTTTTCTTGCGCTATTTTCCATATTCCAGGACAAGGCTTTACTAACCACGAAATAGAACGGACTGTTGGTGTAGAACGTCACTCTCACCGACGTAATTCTCCGACTATTTTCAACACCACTTACCTCGCTCGTCTTCCTCATGATGGACGTGAAAATTCACTAGGAACACCCGTTTGGAGCCCTTTATTAGCCCACAATGAAATGACGATGCCCTCTATGGGTAGGGTGTTTGAAAGAATAAACGGCCTAGCTGACTACAAAGGCTTATTTGAGCAAGCTTTTGATGGCCAGTCAGTCAACCCTGTCACAATGGGTCAAGCACTGGCAACGTATAGCCGCGTTCTCGATTCGGGTAATTCACCTTTCGATCGTTGGCACTAAGGCAAAGAGGATGATGCTATCTCGGCCCAAGCTATTTGGGTTTTAACTTATTACAGATAACAAGTTACACAACACTGGCTCGGATTCCATTAGTTCTATGGGCTTACAAGCAGAACATGAAGCCATGCTAGTTGCACCAGGTTTATATATGAATATTGCTAAATCGTTTCGTGATACCGTCGCT
>JBLIIN010000079.1:0-7089 GCA_047635075.1 Methylophagaceae bacterium
GAGTGTGTTGCAGTATTTATCTCCAGATTGAAGGGCAACGACCAGTTCACGTGCTCGTGCGGCAAACTCTTCAGATTCATCGAAGCGCTGTTTTGAAGCACGGTAGAAGACTTCAAGGTCTGCTAGGTCTAAAGATTCATCGCTGTCTTGTTGTTCCTCCATGAAGGCAAGTAGCATACCGAACTGAGTGCCCCAGTCGCCTACATGGTTTTGACGAATAACGGTGTGACCTTGAAACTCTAGAGCACGAACAACGGCATCACCAATAATGCTGGAGCGAAGGTGGCCCACATGCATTTCTTTAGCAAGGTTAGGCGAGCTGTAATCTACGACGACTGTTTGCGGCTGCTGTGCTCGTTTGATGCCAATATAGTTATCAGCCAGAGCGTCACTGACTTGTTGTTCTAACCAAGAGTCATTGACGAAAAAGTTGATGAAACCAGGACCGGCTATTTGGGTATCGCTGATACGGGAATCTTGGGGCAGAGCAGTAATGATTTTTTCAGCCAAGTCACGGGGATTGATGCCCGCAGGTTTGGCGAGCATCATCGCAATGTTGCAAGCAAGGTCGCCGTGGCTTTTATCTTTGGTATTTGAAATATTGATGCGCGGGCTGACATCTTCAGCAATGACACCTTGCTGTTTTAGATTATCAATGGCTTGTGATAAGAGTGCTTCGACAACCAATTTCATGCTGCTACCTTTATATGGCTCACGCGAGCCCGCTGGAGATTTCTGGGTGCAGATTTTACGCGATAGTCAAAGGCTTGTCTTGTTTAACGTGTTTTGTCTCAGTTTGTTTATCAAGCTTCGCTGCCAAGATGTTCTAGAGCGCTCGGCTTGCAGAGAAACTTCCTTTTGGCAGCGCTGCGCAGACACTTGCCACAAATGTACTCGGGTTCGCTCACCATACGTTGAATGCGATCGATTTCACGTACTATATCTTTTCGTTTGATTTCACACAGAGTCATAGGTACTAAACCTTGGTTAAAGAGTGCCTCATTGTTATTGCGATTGTAACTTATAATCGTTCGTATTCATAATTGTTATGTTTGGTCCAACCCTATTGTGTGTCAATGTTGTAGTATATGAATTTCACACAGAATAAAGAGGGTGGATGTATTGTGATTAAGGATGAGTTTAGGCGCGATTTGTTAATTAAATCTTTACGCTTAGGGGGTGCTTTAGCTTTTGTTCCTCTGTTGGCGACGAACGTTTTTTCCAATGACGATTTTGATGATTATAAATCAGAATTAAGTGCGGGGTTGTTGGACGCTGAAGATGAGTTTGATCAATATAAAAAAGTGTATGCTCAAGCCTATCGCGAGTACCAAGGTGAAATAAACCAGTTTTGGACGGAAGTCGAATTATCGAATGCAATGACTTGGGTTGATTATAGCCCTAAGATGGATGTTAAGCGGGTAATCGATTTTGCGAATAACGAAATTCGTATTTCTGTACAGGGTGATAAGGTGCATGGATTTTCCCCAGAGGATTCCGAGCGCGAAATCTTGGCTGCATTATTAGTCGATATTGAAGAGGCATATAAAGTAGATCCTATACTGGCGCAAATAGTGGGTGAGCAGTCGCCTAATAGTGTCAAAAAAGTTTTAGGTTTGAATGAAAATCTTGCGGGTGCATTGAATAAAACTGCCGTTATACAGCGTAAGCAAGCAAAGAAAGGCGAATTACTGACCATTGTGGCTAAACTCCCCGCTAATAGTCTATCAATTAGAGCTGAGAGTTTTTTGCCAGACGTAGAAAAGTCGGCGGCAAAGTGGCAAGTTCCTGCGGCGCTTATTATGGCCATTATGCATACTGAATCGGCATTTAATCCGATGGCTCGAAGTCATATTCCTGCCTTTGGCCTTATGCAAATTGTACCTCAATCGGCTGGACGAGATGCCAGTCGCTTAGTCTTTGGTGAGGAGCGCTTGTTAAAAGGTCGAGATTTGTATGAACCAGAAACCAATATCGAAATGGGGGCTGCTTACTTGCACATACTGGATCGTAAATACTTGAAAGGTATTACTGACGCTAATAGTCGTCAGTTGTGTGTCATTGCTGCTTATAACACGGGGGCAGGAAATGTAGCTCGTGCGTTCAGTGGCACGACGTCGGTCAAAAAATCCTTACCTTTGATTAATCGCCTATCTTCCAAGCAAGTTTATGCACATTTGCGCAGACATTTGAAGTATCAAGAAGCCCGCCATTATCTACAAAAAGTGACTAAGATTTTACCTTTATACAGTTAAATTAATGGCTGGATTGGTCTCTTTACAGGGTCTATGTTAAAACGGCATACTGATCTTCAAGGATTGGGACTTACTTATAGATAGCACTTACTGTTAGTGTTTATCGATAAATGGTCGGTTTATAAAAAAAAGTATAAAAGTGGGAATTATGCAGAAATATTATAATAAAAAAGCGAAGGAATGTGAGGCTGCTGTTGCTCAATTACAACAGCAGATAGAACGTATGAGCAGTGAGGATGGCGCTAGTTTAAAAGAGCAGCTGGATAAGGTGCGTTACGAAATGAAAAATTATCGAGCTGCACTCACCATTGATAATGCTGAAATCTAAACCCCCGTCTAAATTTCGAAAATAGCTCCCTTGTTAATGCCTTCAAACGCCTTAACAGTGATTGTACGGTCAGGGTTTTCTTTATGGAGTACCTGTGCAATGTGACCAGCAATGCATTCTACTGTGGTATCACAAGGCATTATGTAGCACACCTGTTTTGGCAGACTGAGTTTAAAATGCCCTTGTGGCGCATCATAGGCAAAATGCATTTGAGTTTGTTCATCGTTACTAATGCTTACTAAGTCATCTTCGCTACCAATATAAATATCGCTCCAACGTTCAGACCAGTTATTCTCTAAATCTATATCACGACCGCCATCAGACCATATTTGGATGCGTGATCGATGGCCATGTGCGATGCGCTGGCAATTGCCATCATGCTTCTTTAAGCCGTGACTGTAATGATAATAAGCCGTGTTGATTTCTTCCGCTTCAAACGTCAGTTGAATGTGCTCAAGATTGTCTGGGAAGTGACTTGATAGCTGCTTTATAGACCATAGTGCGACTGTTTTGTCATTAATACGTTTGGCATCAATTAAGGCAACGGCTTCAAGGGGCGCTTCCATGGTTAAAATATCGTCATTAGCAAAGCTCCAGCTAAGCGTAATGCGGTCTTGATTGATTTCATAGGTGAGGCGTTCGGATTTAATAGGTACTAATAAACGGTGATCCAATTGATCGTCGAGCCAGTTACGCAGTACTTTTTTGACTACGCCAAAATCCCAAATCATGCTCGTTTCATTTAAGCCACCGTCCAATAATACGGACGCAAGCCAGGTTTCGCCGACTAAACCGCGTTGGTCATCCAAGTAACTGAAATCTACATTGGTAAGGTTGTCGACAAATAACTGCATGAAAATCCCTTGTTTGGGGTTAAAAATAAAGCATTCTACCCGAAGTTATCTCCACAGCGTAGTGTCAGTTACGTTATAATGGATTCTTTACAGATTTACCCTTAAACACAACCGTTGGAAATAAGTCGAGTGGCTATGAAATACCTCAATTTGGAAGATTTTGATCGCGCATGGATCTTTCGTCATAAAGATCTGCCATTAAACGAAGATGTAAAAGCAGCGATTAAACCTTATACCGAAGCGGTATCAAATCAGTTGTGGAATCAATATATATCTCAGCAGTCAGGGCATTCCTCTCAATTCGGCAGTGGTGATTGGCCGAGTCGCGGTGGGGTTTGGTCAGAGCGAGGTAATTGGCAGCAGGCTTGGGATTCAGAGAAGAGTGATTTGCCCAGTATTATATTGGAACACTTGGATTGGGATGAAAATACCAATATATTGTTCTTTTACGACAGTGATCGTGTTATTGAAACCAGTTGGAAGGCTTTTAAGTTAAGTTGGAAAAATTTCTTATTCTTCGATGATGGCCCTATTTTGATGGGTAAAAAACGCAAGCAAGTTGTGCAGTTTTCACAAGACGGCCATTTTTCAGTGGGCACTCTGCCCAATAAATGAGTGTGTTAAATGTTCGCCGCAGTGCCTTTTGGATGATGGGGGCAATTATCGCTTTTTCGCTTACGGCAATCGCTGGGCGAGAGGCTACCTATAAACTTGCTGAATCACCGCTAACAATCTCTCAGTTGGTTTTCTTTCGTAACATCATTGGGCTTATCTTAATAAGTTCAGTGATAGTTTTACGCCATGGTTGGAAGAGTCGAGATGTGTTGTCAAGTCAAAACTTACCACTGCATCTCGGTCGCAACTTTTCCCATTTTTGTGGGCAGTGGTGTTGGTTTTATGGGTTAGCGCTGCTGCCTATTGCCCATGTTTTTGCCATCGAATTCACTGTTCCTGTTTGGACGGCACTGTTCGCTGGGCTAATACTGTCAGAATCCCTAACGTTTAAACGGGTGCTCTCCATTGTCATGGGGTTTGTCGGGGTATTGATTATTCTGCGCCCAGGCATGGTTGATATCGAATGGGCGTCTTGGGTAGTCTTGGGCAGTGCGGTTGCTTATGCTTTATCGCACACCTTGACCAAACGCTTGTCGGGTGTCGATAGTGCTTTAACGATCCTTTTCTATATGCATGTTATGCAATTGCCAATGGCTTTGTTTTTAGTGGCTTTTGATTTTGCTTGGCCACAGGGGATTGCTTGGTTATTTGTGACATTAACCGCCGTTTCAGCTTTGTCAGCACATTTTTGCATGGCAAAAGCACTTTCATTAGCCGATGCCATGATAGTGATGCCGATGGACTTTTTGCGTTTGCCTCTTATCGCGTTGGTGGGGTACTTTCTATATCAAGAATCGATAGACATCTTTTTGTTATTCGGAGCGGCAGTGATGTTGCTGGGAAATATGCTGGCGCTAAAAGAAAAGCCAGTTGCTAGCGGATCTAAGTAATCCGCTGCTGTTGAAATATATTACTATTTTTTTATACCTTTCTTTTTTTTGCGTTGCTTTTTAGGGTAAAAAGCGGCTTCGCCTTCAGGGCGAGATCTGAAACGTCGGTGCATCCATAGATATTGTTCAGGATGAAATCTGATTAAGGTTTCGAGCTGCGCATTTAAGCGAGTTGCTGCGGTGATGTCATCGTCGTCAGCAAGGTTTTCTAATATTGGCGAGAATCGTATGTTGTAGTGACCATCAGTTTTTCTAAACTGGCTAATCATTACCACTGTCGCGCCGGTGTCACGAGGAAGTCGCATGGCGGCTTTTACCGTGGCCGTTTGTACTCCAAAAAAAGGGGCGAATACAGAACGTCTAGCGCCAAAGTCCTGATCATAGCCATACCAAACCGTATTACCTTGTTTAATAAAATTAGTCATTTCTTTGAGTTCATGCTTAGTGAACTTCTTATGACTATAGCTCATACGGTGACGCTCTATGACGGCATCGAAGAGTGGGTTGTCGTTGGGGCGGTACATATAGTTGAAATCTAATACGCTGTTAACCATTGGGCCTGCGAGATCAAGAATACTGAAGTGACCACCCACTAAAATCACACCTTTACCTCTGGCTTCCGCTTCTTTTAAATGCTCTAAACCGTGCACTTCAAGTTTATCGAGTATTGGTTGGTGGTCGCCCCACCAGGCAATGGTGGTTTCAACCATGCCCTTCATGTTGGCAATAAAGGATTGGCGCACCAGTTCTTCTTGTTGTTTAGGATTAAGTTCTGGAAAGCAGGCTTTAATATTGGTGCGGGTGATAGTTAGGCGAATGCCGCCTTGTTTATACATCAAGGTTCCAAGTTGAGTGCCTAACCACATCTGGGCTTTATACGGTAACAATGAAATAAGGAACATGAGGCTAAGGCCGAGCCAGGTTATCCAGTAGCGTGGGTGTAGAAAATTTGAGTAGTAATACTCTTTGGATATGTTTTTTGTCATCGTTATTGTATCAACGTTGTTGTCGAGAGGGTTAAGAATACTAGGGTTGCACAAGTATTATGAATTCAATAAATTAAAAGCATTCTAATCTAAAATACTTGAATCTAACAATCCGAATCAATTGAATAAGAGTCATGAAATATTTTCAGTGACAGAAAATATCTAAAAAATCCTTGCAAACAGATCTTTCCTTATAAAACAGTGACTTAAAAAGGTGAGTTTTGGCATTCAACAACGGTCAAGTAAATCAAGTAAAGCTACGAATAAAAAGCGCTTGATTTTGTTGGCTAAATCGAAGAAAGTGCGCGTCCTTTTTTGCTCTTGCCTCGTCACCAAAGAGCCGTTTTATTGAGAATATGCAGATGAATCATGTATTAACCGATCAGCAAATCCAATCCGTTGCTAGTATGGGAGAAGAAGCGCTTTACCAGTATTTTATAGAACAGTCGGTTGCGCATAAACAAGTTTGGGGTTTGCGAGACGAAGATGGCTTTGTGCAGTTAGGGACTGAAGATCAGGTCTGTTTACCGGTATGGCCTCATGCTGAACTGGCAATGCAGTGTGCGATGGATGAATGGGAGGGTTGTGAGGCTGTCGCTATTCCTGTGCAGTTGTGGGCGAGCCATTGGTTAACGAATATGGAAAAAAAAGGTGCTTGGTTGACGATTTGTCCGAATGAATATGATAGCTGCTTGGTCTGTGAGCCGTTAGATGTTCAGCGTGACACCTTATGCGCTATGCCAGTGGCCAATGATAAGCTCCACTAGTATCGACTGTTATCTGCGCTAGCAAGTAAAAACACCGCCGGAATAACTATAATTTCCTTAACTGCCAGCTTATCGCTGGCTAGTTTGGCGGAGTGAAACTGGCTCTATAATACTAGGTGAAGGCTAACTTTCATTTTCTGAGCTTGTATTTTTATCCACTGAAGCAAACAATACGTCAGACTTACCCTTAATAGCCTGAGCTAACAAATCTTTGTTACGAGCAAATACCAGTCCAATTTCCTCTACCTGTTGTTCGCTTAATCCTGGGATGTTTTGTTCCATAAAATGACTGACTGCTTCTGCAAGCTCGAGCAATTTATCATACTCATCCGCTTCTTTTTTGCTGGTAAAGGTTTTGCTAATGTCTCGGTCTGACATAAATAAAGTCACCACT
>JBLIIN010000080.1:0-7023 GCA_047635075.1 Methylophagaceae bacterium
TTAAAAAAATAACCAATATAAAAGCGACTACACCCAATACTGCGAATAATTTCAAGGCATCATTCTCATCTAATGCACCCGTCGCCAATGGCCGATTCATGGTGCGGACAACTTTGCCATCAATATTTCGGTCAGCATAATCATTAATCACACAGCCTGCACTGCGCATCACAATCACCCCTAAAATGAAAATAGTAAGGACTAAAATATCCGGCACACCTTCCGCCGCTATCCACAAGGCTAATAAGGTTGGCCACAATAACAATAAAATCCCGATAGGCCGATTTAATCGCATCAGTTGAATATAATGCCCCCACTTATTACCCATCGTTATCGTCTTTGTAGTGCAGGTAAAAAAATTTCATTGACCAATAAAGGTTGCCCATTCAAATAAAATTGCGAACGCCGTCCCCATAACATTTCAGGACGCGCTGACTCCTCCAACAATGCCATTTCATATAACCATTGCCCCGACTTTAAACAAGCAATCTCAATTGGGCCACGCCTCACCGTAGGATCAGTAAACAATAGCTCACCCAAAGGTTTATTGCCTAGTTGATTAAAGCGGTGTTGCATTGTCATATAAGTCGCTCTCGGCACCACCGTTCTAGCATAAACATTCGCATTATCTCCATCCATCAGTAACACTTCTCGCTGGTAGCTCAATTCAGATAAAGATAAGTTTAAAGCTAAACTTTCATCTGTCAGTGGCTTGATCCAACTATTACCTAATAACTGCACTGAAAAATCAGTTTGATTATGTTGTTTTAAACGTTGCGTCAACGACCCTTTATCTGATAACCATGGCATTAAATTTCTCGGCATCAGACGGCGTTGAATAGTGTGCCAACGGGTTAGCTCAAGCATCTCAAAACCCTCATTTCAGACATGACCAAAATCAACTTTATGCCCAAACCATCTTGCAACTAAAGCATCACTATTCTCCGGCGTAACGGCCAATAATTGGTCAGCAGCTTCTGCCATCACATCAATTAGGTCCTGATCTTCCATCAAATTAGCCACCCTAAACTCTGGCAAGCCAGTTTGCTTGGTTCCTAATAGTTCGCCGGGACCACGTAATTCTAAATCACGTTGTGCAATTACAAAACCATCACTCGTCTCACGCAAACACGTCAATCGGGATTGACCGTTCTCTGACAACGGCGGGTGATACATTAGGACACAATGACTTGCAATTTTTCCACGGCCAACCCGGCCTCGTAACTGATGTAACTGCGCCAACCCTAACCGTTCTGCATTTTCAATGACCATCAAACTAGCATTCGGTACATCAACACCGACCTCAATGACCGTTGTTGCTACTAGTAAATCAATATTTCCAAGTTTAAACTGGTTCATCACTTGTTCTTTTTCTGCTGACTTCATCCGGCCATGAATCAATGCTATCTTCAAATCAGGTAATGCGACTTCTAACTCGTTAGCTGCGTCTTCCGCCGCCTGGCACTGTAAATGTTCTGACTCTTCGACCAAGGTACATACCCAGTAAACTTGCCGACTTTCCTGGCAGGCTAAATGTACCCGCTCAATAATATCATTACGCCTTGTTTCAGATATCACTACCGTCGTCACCGCTGTTCTCCCCGGTGGCAACTCATCAATCACTGATACATTTAAATCTGCATAAGCCGTCATCGCAAGAGTACGAGGAATAGGAGTTGCGGTCATAACTAATTGATGAGGAAACCCGCCTGATTTTTTACCTTTATCACGTAATGCCAAACGTTGATGTACGCCAAAACGATGCTGCTCATCAATCACAACTAACCCTAGATCATCAAATAATACTTTATCTTGAAATAAAGCATGGGTTCCAATCGCGACCTGAATAGTGCCATCAGCTAAGTCTGATAACACCCTTTTTCGCTCCGACACTTTCTGCTTACCGACACACCAACCGACCTTAATTCCTAAAGGACCGAGCCAATGACTAAAGGTCTTAAAGTGCTGCTCAGCTAATAATTCAGTCGGAGCCATCATTACTGCTTGGTAGCCGGCAGACACCGCTTCAAGTATTGCCAATGCCGCGACAATTGTTTTTCCCGAGCCAACATCACCCTGTACCAATCGTTGCATCGGTACCCCGGAAACAATGTCACATAAAATACTCTGAAATACCCTCTCTTGAGCACTCGTTAATGCAAAAGGTAAAGAAGATAATAAAGCTTGTCTTTGTTGCCCATCAGATAACAAAATAGGCGCTTTATGTTGTTGAGTCTGTAAACGGACTTTACGCAAACTTAACTGTTGTGCCAGCAGTTCTTCATAAGCCAAGCGTCGTTGTGTTGGGTGACGCCGATCTAGTAATAATTGTACATTTACGTCAGGAGCAGGTTGATGCACAAAACGTATGGCCTCAACCAAAGAGTAATCAGCAACAGAATGACAGCGGGCTTCATGGGGTAATAATTCCGGCAAAAAATCAACATCATTTAAACAGGCTAATGCTTGCTTAATCAACTTTCGAAAACTGAGCTGGTGTAAGCCTTCTGTTGTCGGGTAAACCGGTGTCAAATCAGCATCAACAGGGACAACGGTATCGACTGGAATCAACTTATATTCCGGATGCACCATCTCCAGAGAAGATGGGCCATTACGAATTTCACCAAAACATCTCACTAGGGCGCCTTGTGTCAGTTGCTGCTGTTGTGTTTTAGAAAAGTGGAAAAACCTCAATACCAATGAGCCTGTACCATCATTGATATGGCACAACAAAGAACGACGACGCCCAAACTTGACCTGACTGAGGCTAACAGTCCCTTCTACCAACCCTTCTTGTTGTGATTTAAGACTACCTAAAGGTAGTAATCGTGTGCGATCTTGATACCGAAGTGGCAGGTGAAACAAGAGGTCTTGTATCTGGTTAATACCCAGTTTTTGTAGACGTTCAGCAACCTTAGCACCGACTCCTTTTAAGTCGGTAACCGGCCCCGCCAATGCATTTTCTTCACTGACAGCCAATGCTGAAGCCTTACAACATCTTAGGCATTGATATGCATCACGCCATCCATCTCCACCGGCACGCCTTTAGGCAATGAGGCCACACCTATGGCAGCACGTGCAGGATATGGTTGCGTGAAATACTCAACCATAATGTCATTCACTGTCGCAAAATGACTTAAATCAGTTAGAAAAATATTCAATTTCACAATGTCTTGTAATTGCCCGCCTGCGGCTTCTGCAACAGCAGATAAGTTATCGAAAACACAGCGTACTTGTGTACTGAAATCACCTTCAATCACTTCCATTGTTTCTGGCACTAGTGGAATTTGGCCCGACAAATACACTACATCACCGACTTTAATAGCTTGTGAGTATGGCCCTATTGCTTGTGGTGCTTTATCTGTGTGAATAATCTCACGTGCCATCTCATCTATTCTCCAAAAAGTAAATTACTGCTTTAACCGAGTAATACGCTCTACCATTTCAATACGTCTTAAACGACGAATCACCTTTGCTAAATGCTGTCGATCCATCACACCAATTGTCAATCGTAAATCGGTATACTCACTATCACGTTCATCAACGATTACATTTTCTATATTCGAATTATTTTCAGACACTGCAGCTGCAATCGTGGCCAAAACACCCCGTTTATTCTTAACATGAACTAAAATTTCAACTGAAAATTCACGCTGAATATCCGGTGCCCATGCAACATAAAGCCATTTTTCGCTCTGAACTCGCAGGTTCAGCGTCGTTTTGCAATTATCCTGGTGAACAACAATGCCTCGGCCAGCGCTGATAAAACCATGAATAGGATCACCTGGAATAGGATGACAGCATCGTGCAAAACTCACCACCATGCCCTCTGTACCAGCAATCATTAACGGCTGTTGGTTTTCTTTATTAACTTCACCATCAGCATGAATTAGTTTTTGAGCGACTAGCAATGCGGAACAATCACCCAGACCAATCTTTTCTAGCAACTGCTCGAATGTATCAACCTCGAACCCAGCCACAACTTCTTCAATACGCTGCTCTGTCAATGCATCAATACTGCTTGAAAAGGCTTGTAAATTCTTAGTCAGCATATGACGACCAAGCAACGCGGCCTCATCATTACGTAGTTGTTTCAAATAGTGCCGTATGTTTGTCCGCGCTTTAGCTGTTGACACAAAGTTAAGCCAAGCCGCATTCGGATGCGAGGACTTGGCAGTAATAATCTCAACAGATTGTCCTGTTTCCAATTGCGTACTGAGCGGCAACAAATGGCGGCCTATTTTTGCTGCCACACAATGATTACCAACATCTGTATGAACAGCATAAGCAAAGTCAACAGCCGTTGCGCCCCTGGGCAAAGCCATTATCTTTCCAGTAGGTGTAAACACATAAACTTCTTCGGGAAATAAATCAATGCGCAAATTTTCAAGGAATTCAATTGAGTCACCCGACCCCATTTGCATCTCTAATAACCCTTGTAACCATTGCCTTGCCAGTCGATGCGCATGGTTACCACTGACATTTTCACCGGCCTTATAGAGCCAATGAGCTGCCACGCCAGCTTCTGCCATTTTGTCCATATCCCGTGAACGAATTTGTATTTCGACAGGAACACCATAAGGACCGAATAGCACAGTATGCAGAGATTGATAACCGTTGGCCTTAGGAATTGCGATATAGTCTTTAAACTTATATTGCACCGGTTTATAGAGGTTATGGACCACACCCAACATCCGATAGCACGAATCAACATCAGGCACTACGATACGGAAAGCGTAGACATCAAGTACTTCAGAAAATGGTAATTTCTTATTGACCATTTTCTTGTACAAACTGTAAAGATTCTTTTCTCTACCCTGAATATCAGCAGCTAAGCCTTCTTGTTCCATCCGGTTTAGTATCGAATCAGTGATTTGGTTTACGATTTCTTTACGATTGCCACGGGCTTTCCTCACCTCTGACGCCAATACTCGGTAACGTAGAGGATACAAAACGTGGAAACCCAAATCTTCTAACTCGCCTCGCATTACATTCATCCCTAATCGCTGTGCAATAGGGGCATAAATCTCGAGTGTTTCTTCAGCAATACGGCGACGTTTTTCGGGTCCCAGATGACCTAAGGTCCGCATATTGTGTAATCGATCGGCCAACTTGACGATAATAACGCGGATGTCTTCGGACATCGCTAGCAGCATTTTTCTTAAACTTTCGGCTTGTGCATGTTGTCTCGTCTCAAAGGTGGCTTTAGCTAGTTTACTCACCCCGTCGACAAGCAGAGCGACTTCTTCACTAAACTCGGCAGCCAAAGCTTCGCGACTCACCTGTGTATCTTCAATAACATCATGAAGTAGCCCCGCCATGATGCATTCATGATCCATGTGCATCAGCACCAAAACATGCGCGACAGCCAAAGGGTGAGTGATGTAAGGCTCACCAGAACGACGTTTTTGTTCCCGATGTGCTTGTTCTGCAAAGTGATATGCTTTGCGGATATCATCAACCTGACGGCTTTCTAAATAATTAGCGCCTGCAAAACACAAATCATCAATCGTAAGTTTAGGCTCAGCACCGTGGATGAGCTCTAATTCAGAATCGACCGTCGGTTTTGCATTCACGACATTACTCTACTATAGGGATTAGTTCTTCACCGGTGAGGCCGGCTTCAACAGGTTCAGGCTTGATTTTCTTTTCTAAAATACTAGCATCAATAAAGCCTTCCGCAATTTCACGCAAAGCAATTACCGTTGGTTTATCATTCTCAGGCTCAACGAAAGGATCGGCTCCATTTGCGAGTTCACGTGCACGCCGCGAGGCTATCAAAACTAATTGAAAGCGATTATCAACATTTTCCAAACAATCTTCTACCGTTGTACGTGCCATTATTCTTTCCTGAAATCAAAACGAGTTAGTTTACGAAATATCACCTATTTAAGCCAGCAATGTCTTTAATAATGGTGCTTGTAGCTCTTTTTGAATCGCCATTGAATGTCGTCTTGCGGAAATAATGGTCACAAGTTGCGACAATGCGAGATCAAAATCATCATTCACAATTAAATAGTCAAACTCAATGTAGTGCGAAATCTCATTTTCAGCATCACGCATCCGCCGAGAAATCACAGAGCCATCGTCTTGGCCTCGGCCATGAAGTCGCTGTTCCAATGCCAGTTTCGAAGGCGGCAAAATAAAGACACTCGTGCTGTCAGGATAATTCCGACGGACTTGCTCAGCTCCTTGCCAATCTATCTCAAGAATCACGTCAACACCTAACTTTAGCTGTTTGAAAACAGCTTCCGAAGAGGTACCGTAACAATAATCAAATACCGTTGCAGACTCTAGAAAATCACCTTTGCCTTGCATTGCGGTGAAATCTTGCTGTGGGACAAAGAAGTAATCTTTGCCATCTATCTCACCAGCACGTGATGGCCTAGTAGTATGCGACACGGATAAAGCAATCTCAGCGTCTTCTGCTACTAAAGCATTAACAAGACTCGTTTTTCCTGCACCTGAAGGTGCTGCAACAATAAAAAGGCTGCCTGACATGTATTAAATTCCAAAACTAACAAACGAAGACCAACCCTTAGGATACAGCTAAAATGCCGTTACTTAAACTTTGTTCCAAGTCTTGCAGTTATCTATTGCCGGCCGGCTCTGCAACGTCATACATGGTCATTAGCAACTAGCTGGAGAGGATGTGTCGTCAAATATCCTATAGCTTGCGGCATTGGTGGCATCCTTTTGAATCAATCCATCGCTACCTTAGGGCTATTATTCCTTTCACCGTTAGTGATTTCCATTGGAACAATGAATTTTCAGACCAATCAAGCTGTGAGAAATGATTGAGACAACCTTTCGCATTATCTTCTGCTTGATGAAACAATCTTCCAAATACCAAATCCTCGGGTGCTTTAGCTTCTTAAAACTGCATCATTAGCTTAACGCCTTCCAGTAGGAAAAATCGTCAAATGCTAACCCAGACCAACAGGCCGCGTTTATCGCGGCTTGTTTGATTGAATTTTTGTCTTAATGGGCATTACTCGATATTTTGGATCTGCTCACGCATTT
>JBLIIN010000081.1:0-7021 GCA_047635075.1 Methylophagaceae bacterium
ATTAGCCTTACTTAAGTTATTCATCACTCGCCAACGAAGCCAACTGATCAGCTTGATATTCGTTAATCAAAGGTTCAATGACTTGTTCTAAACCACCTTCCATTACTTCAGCTAATTTATAGAGCGTTAAATTAATGCGGTGGTCTGTCATTCTGCCTTGAGGATAATTATAAGTTCGAATCCGTTCACTTCGATCGCCGCTACCGACTTGCAGCTTTCGAGTTTCAGCCTGTTCAGAATCAATCTTATCTTGTTTCACCGCCATAATCCGTGCCTGCAGAACTGACATCGCTTGGGCCCGGTTTTTATGTTGTGATCGTTGATCCTGACATTCCACGACAATGCCTGTCGGTAGGTGAGTCAACCTTATGGCTGAATCCGTTTTGTTAACGTGCTGGCCACCCGCACCAGAAGCACGAAAAGTATCCACTCGTAAATCAGATGGATTGATATCAATCTGATCGACCTCATCGGCTTCAGGCATGATGGCAACGGTGCAGGCAGAAGTATGAATACGACCTTGTGATTCTGTTTCTGGCACCCGCTGTACACGATGGCCGCCCCCTTCAAATTTAAGTCTTGAATAAGCCCCATCACCTACAATTCTGATCACGACTTCTTTGTACCCACCATGTTCTCCTTCTTGAGCATTAATTAACTCGACAACCCATCGGCGGCCTTCGGCATATCGGCTGTACATTCTGTATAGATCACCAGCGAAAATCGCGGCTTCATCACCGCCCGTTCCCGCTCTAACTTCAAGGAAAATATTACGCTGATCATTAGGATCTTTTGGTAATAATAGTTTTTGTAAATTAACTTCTAATGCCTGTTCACTTTGTTGTGCTTCTGCTAATTCTTCTTTGGCCATTTCACGCATTTCAGCATCGTCTTCTTCCATCATCACTTTTGCATCATCGATGGCACTGAGACTACTTTTATAGGCATTGAAATTAGATACAACAGGCTCGAGTTGCGCGTATTCTTGAGACAGTGACCTGAATTTATTTTGGTCCGCCATTGTCTCTGGTTCGGCCAATAATCCACTGATCTCTTCATGACGCTCTACTAAGGTTTCGAGTTTATGTTTTATCGATTCTTTCACTATTTTTTAATCCTTGAGATTGAACAGATTTCTAGCTGCTTCAATCAGGCTGTTATCCACATCTGAACCTGACTGGCGAAGTTGCCGGCTGGGTTCGTGTAGCAATTTATTGGTAAGCGTTCGTGCTAGTTCTTCAAGCACTTTCTCAGGTGAGACACCTTGTTCTAGTTGTTTTTTTGATTTTTGAAGTAAGTGGTTACTATCTTTTTCCGCATTGTCACGTATTGCTCTAATAATCGGAACGGCGTCCTGTGTACGCAGCCAACTCCTGAAGTATTCAACTTGAATATCGATGATTTCTTCTGCTTGCAATGCCGCATCTCGACGAGACTGTAGGTTCTCTTCAATGATGTCATGCAGATCATCTACGCAATATAAATAGATGTCTTCTAAGTCGCCAACTTCAGGCTCTATATCTCTCGGAACCGCAATGTCCACCATGAAAATAGGCCGGCGTTTTCGCTCTTTTAATGCCCGTTCGACGGCGCCTTTACCGAGAATTGGTAGCTGACTTGCCGTTGAACTAATAATGATATCAGCCTCTGCGATATGGGCTGGCATTTCGCTTAGATTAATAGCATAGCCATCGACTTGTGTTGCAAGTTGGTGGGCCTTTTCAATTGTTCGATTGGCGATAATAATGCGACCGGTGCCATTGTCATAGAGGTGTCGGGCAGCTAACTCGATTGTCTCTCCGGCACCAATTAACAAAGCAGTTGATTTTGCTAAGTCTGAAAAGATTTGTTTAGCCAAGCTAACAGCAGCAAAGGCAACTGAAACAGGACTGTTACCGATAGCTGTATCAGTGCGAACTTGCTTAGCCACAGTAAAGGCATGTTGGAATAATCTGCCCAGTAATTTCCCGACAGATTGATGGCGTAAAGCAACACTGTATGCGGTCTTAATTTGACCCAGAATTTGTGGTTCGCCCAGCACCATAGAATCCAAACCGCAAGCGACACGAAGCAGGTGACGAATCACCTCATCGCCTTTGTGTTGATAAAAATAATCATTCAAGGTGTTGGCTTGTGCTTGATGATGGTGATGCAACCACTGAGTTACATTAGCGATATTTCCATCTTCCAAATGACAATAAATTTCTGTTCGATTACAAGTTGAGACAATCACTGCTTCAACAACACCAGGCTCAGACTTTAATGATGCCAAGGCAGCAGGCAAAGTCTCGGGAGTAAACGCGATATTTTCTCGAATATCGATGGGTGCTGTGGTGTGATTGACGCCGTAGGCCACGAGTTCCATCTGTTCTACTCGCCTTGCTGGCTGTCTTGAAATGCTAAAGAAACTTTGACACAGCCAGATTTAGTCAACGCAAAAAATTGGAAAACCCAACGGTGGAGGCGACTGTTAATGTTTGAGATAAAGTGTCTTCGCATAAAATCTAAAGTCATGACTTGTCTAGATAGGTCTTTGATAATGGTCTGGGTTAAAATGCTGTTAAACTTGCAGCAGTTACTCAATATTTGTTGTCTGCTTGTTAAGACAATTTAACATTCTAACAAAATCAATCAGTCAGGTCGTTTTATTATGGATTTATCGCAAGTTATGTGGAAGAAACTTAACCGCTTAATAAGGTCTGGTTGGCTCGCTAGTTGCTTAGTTTTACTGTCTGCTTGTGTCGCAGTCCCAAGTGAAGCGCCCAATCCGGAAGCCAGCCCTCTTGCCGATGTTGCGCCGATTGTCATTGAGGAAAAACCGGTTGAGACTTTGCCACTAACGGCTGAATTAACTTATTTAATCTTAACAGCAGAAATGGCTGCCCAACGTGGCGATATTATTAGTGCCGATGAATTATACAATCGGGCAGCAGGTTTAATAGAATCCCCTAGTATTTCAGCTCGCTCGACTCAGATAGCCAACTTTACGCAAGATGAAAAACGCATTGACCGCGCCCTCGAGCGCTGGGCTGAGGTCGATCCAACGGATGCTGATATCTACATGCTACAAGCACCATTTTTATTGCTCAAAGGCCAATACAGCAAGGTCGCACCCGCCGTTAATCAAGCTATCTCTTTAGCACCTGAAAAATCCGCACTTTATCTCGGTCGTTTGACCGATAATCTAAGTAAGTTGGTCAAAGCTGGCCCCGCATTAAAAATCATGTCGCAACTTGACGTCTTCGTTCGTGACGATCCAAATGCAATCTACCAATATAGCCGTTTGGCCTCTTACTACAAGAGATATGAGATTGCTTTGCCTGCTATTGAGAAAGCGCTCGACAAACAAGCTGATTTTGATGAAGCCCTCATTTTAAAATCAAAAATTTTGCAACGATTGAACCGCAAAGAAGAAGCGCTACAAACCTTGAAGTCTGCTGCCAATGAAGACGACGCAACGCCTCAGCTGCGCTTCACTTATGCTCGTTTATTGGGGGAAAATGGCAATATAGACCTTTCTCAACTTTATTTTGAACAGTTGAATACTGAACAAGATGATTTACCCGATGTAATCTTTGCTCTAGGCGTAATCGCCATTGAAAAAAAAGAAGGTGAAAAAGCCAAAAGTTACTTTGACCGACTACTGGACTTAGGCGACCCAGGACGACAAGCGGCCTACTTCCTTGGACTTGCTGAAGAGCTGAGCGGTAATGTCGAACAAGCCATTGTTTGGTTTACATCAGTGCCCAACGATAATCCTCGCTTCCAAGCAGCCCAAACACACTACGTAACATTGTTAGCAGACAATGGTGCGATGGCTAAAGCACGGCAACATTTAAGCAATATCCGTGCTGCAAATCCAAAATTAGCTATACAGTATTACTTATTTGAATCGTCGTTCTTACGAGAGCGTGAATTAAAGCAAGCCTCTTACGACATCCTTGATGAAGCCTTAATAGAAGACCCCGATAATATTGACTTATTGTATGGTCGCGCAATGGCGGCGGAATCTATTGAACGCATTGATTGGCTTGAACGCGACCTCCGAGCTATTTTAGAGATTGACCCCATTAATTCACAAACACTAAATGCGTTAGGTTATACGCTCGCAGACCGAACAGGACGTCACATAGAAGCCCTAGAGTTGATAAAAGAAGCGTTACTCTTAGTGCCCAATGACCCTTTCTACCTCGATAGCTTAGGCTGGGCCTATTATCGTTTGGGTGATTTAGATAAGGCAGTATTATATTTGAAACAAGCGATTAAACTTCAAGAAGATCCCGAGTTTTTGGCTCACCTTGGAGAAGTCCTTTGGCAACAAGGTGAAGTGAGGCAGGCTAAAAAGGTTTGGCAACAGGGGTTAGACCTTGATTTTGATAACAAGCTGCTACGAGACACAATGCAACAATTCGGGCTCTAAACTAGATGCAATTTTATCGTAATGTGTTCGTTGGCCTTATTATTTTAATTGTCACGGCTTGCGCCCCTTTGATGCAGCAACCCACTTCTTTTGATATTGACCCCGACCTCATCTGGCAAGAACGTCAATCTGAACTACGCCAACTCACTAAGTGGGAAATACGCGGCAGAACCGCTATTACACAAGATGATGAAGCTTGGAATGCCGGCTTAAATTGGCGTGAAAACATGGGTATTTATCGTATAAAATTGATGGGCCCTTTTTCACAGGGTGGCATCCACTTAGACGGCACACCAGAACAGGTGGTTTTGACGCTGTCGGATGGTGAAATGATTGCAGCAGCTACACCAGAAGAGCTATTGATTGACAGGTTTAACTTAAACCTCCCTATTAGTGCTTTGCGTGATTGGGTTCGTGGCTTACCCTTCAAAGGCGCACCATACCAAATGGCAGAAATTGATAATCAGGGCCGACTCACACGCCTAGAACAACAAGAATGGACTATTGAGTATCAACGATATGAAACCTATGGACAGCAACAAATGCCCGCTAAACTCTTTATTTCTAATCCGGAGTTCAGTCTGCGTTTAGTAGTGAACAGTTGGAAAGATGTGCAGTGATTGCATGGCCAGCTCCAGCAAAAATCAATCTTTTCTTACACATTACCGGCCAGCGTGATGATGGTTATCATGAACTACAAACGGCTTTTCAATTCTTAGATTACGCTGATTCTTTACAATTTCGCGTTCAAGATCATTCTGACATTACGTTACTGACTCCCATCGAAGGTGTTGATAATGAGGATAATTTAATTATTCGCGCTGCTCGCACTTTGCAAGACTATGCCAAAGTCTCGAAAGGAGTGCACATTTCTATCAAAAAACGGCTACCTCTGGGCGGTGGGTTAGGTGGTGGCAGCTCTAATGCAGCAACAACATTAGTGGCATTAAATGACCTTTGGCAATGTGGTTTATCTCTCGATATCTTAGCTACATTAGGCCTCACTTTGGGCGCAGATGTACCCGTTTTCATTCATGGCACAGCAGCATGGGCTGAAGGCATTGGGGAGGTGCTCACGAAAATATCACCTCCTGAGCCTTGGTATGTCGTGATTACGCCTGATTGTCATGTTTCAACCGCAGAAGTATTTTCGTCGCAAGAATTGACACGGGATTGTGAACCCATCACAATATCGCGCTTCCTTTCGGGGGAAGGTAGAAACATCTGTGAGGATGTAGTCGTTAGGCACTATCCTGCTGTTTCTGAGGCGCTAGATTGGCTTAATCAATATGGCCAATCACGGATGTCTGGAACGGGGGCTTGTTTGTTCTCTAGCTTTGATAGTCGGAATCAAGCACAAGTTGTATTTGATGCCATGCCAGAAGGTTGGCACGGCTTTATAGCAAAAGGGTGCAACAAATCACCTTTATCAGCATTACAAGCTATAAAAAATTTAACCACAAATGTGGCAAGATGTTAAAATTATGTTTCATCAGTTGGGGTATCGCCAAGCGGTAAGGCACAAGGTTTTGATCCTTGCATTCCCAGGTTCGAATCCTGGTACCCCAGCCATTTTTTGTTTCTGACAGAGTACCTGGCATCTACCGTGAGCAAAAATAGCTTTTATCAACGCCAGCAACGCACTGCTGATACTAAACTCATGGTGTTTACCGGCAATGCCAACCCTGAGTTATCACAAGACGTTGCACGCTTCCTCAACGTGCCTCTAGGCAAAGCAACCGTCGAAGCCTTTAGTGATGGCGAAATCATGGTCGAAATACTCGATAACGTTCGCGGCAAAGATGTCTTCATCGTACAACCTACATGCATGCCCGCTAATGATAATCTGATGGAATTGATGGTAATGACCGATGCCATACGTCGCGCCTCTGCCAAACGCATCACACTTGTTATTCCATATCTTGGTTATTCCCGCCAAGATCGTCGCCCTCGATCAGCCCGTGTTGCCATCACCGCGAAAGTGGTTGCCAATATGTTAACGAGTGTTGGAGCTGACCGTATTTTAACCATCGACTTACATGCAGACCAGATACAAGGCTTCTTTGATTGCCCTGTCGATAATATCTACGCCTCACCTGTTTTACTGGGTGATATCTGGAAACATAAATACCATGACTTAGTCGTTGTTTCTCCTGATGTCGGCGGTGTGGTCCGTGCACGGGCACTCGCTAAATTACTAGATGTTGAACTTGCTATTATTGATAAACGTCGGCCACAAGCCAATGTCGCTAAGGTGATGAATATCATTGGTGAAGTAGAAGGCCGCGTGTGCATACTCATCGATGACATGGTCGATACAGCAGGCACATTATGCGCCGCAGCCGAAGCCTTAAAAGATCAAGGTGCTTCTCGCGTTGTGGCTTATTGCACACATGCTGTTTTATCAGGTGCTGCTGTCAATAATATTGAAAACTCTGTCCTCGACGAATTGGTTGTTACAAATACCATCCCATTACGACCTGAAGCACAAAAATGTGATAAGATCCGGCCGCTTAGCATTGTTGAAATGCTAGGCGAAGCCATGTATCGGATTAATACTGAGGAATCTGTAAGCTCTCTGTATATGGATTAACGTACTAT
>JBLIIN010000082.1:0-6910 GCA_047635075.1 Methylophagaceae bacterium
AGTCATGGTCTCTTAAAATCAGAGAAGTTAGGTTAGATGCAAAGCAAAAATAAACAACGCGAGGTGATGCTCGAAAATAACAAAATAGAGAGTCTCTCTCTTTTTGAACAATATACCGAGCTTACGATTATTCACAACGAACAAGAATACAAATTAAGGCTTACCAAGAACGATAAGCTCATTTTAACGAAATAAATTAGGCGAATAGCCAGCGACCCAGCCACCCACCGGCAGCCAGGCAGCAAGTCAAAGCCGCATACTAAATTATTGAAGGATAGTTATGCGAAAATCATTGCACCTGCGCTGTGTGACAGTGCTTGTTTCAACAACGCTCTTTTCCACTGCGTATGCAGAACAACAAACTTTAGTTGCGTCATTAGACACAATAACCGTATACGCTACACGTAGCCCTCAATCAACATTTGATGTGCCATCGATTGTCTCTATCATCGATCCAACTAAAGCGGGTAATGCCACTGCAGGAGACGTAGGAGACCTTTTCGAGTTTACCCCGGGCATAGAGGTTGATGGTGGCCCACGTCGGAATGGTCAAACAATCTCTATACGGGGTTTTGATGATGAAGCCATTATTACTTTGATTGATGGACGTAGACAAAACTTTGAATCGGCACATGATGGTCGTTTTTTCCTTGATCCTTCCTTGCTAAGAAGGGTGGAAATAGTCAAGGGTGCATCATCAGCAATGTATGGCGGTGGTGCTATTGGGGGTGTTGTTGCTTTCGAAACAAAAGATGCGGCCGACTTTTTAACGCCCGGAGAATCCTATGGCATGTTCACCACTTTAGGTGCGCGCAGTGCAAATGATGAGCTATCTACGGTAGCCACAGGCTTTGCACGCATTAATGGTTGGGACTTGCTTGCGAGTGTTAATGTACGCAATTCAGGTGATATTGAGCTAGGCAATGACAATGTGCTTAATGCTGACGATGAATTATTATCGGGCTTGTTTAAAGTCGGTTATGCATTTAATGATTTCCATGTGTTGAATCTGCAAGCTCAGCTGTTAAATAATGATGGACAAGAGCCTAATAATGGGGCGGGGGGCCTTACATCATCGAACCCTTTAGTCGATAAACAAGTCAGAGATAATCAGTTCAGTATTAAGTATGCTTACACCGATATTGATAGCGAATGGCAAAGCACAAAAATGCACCTGTACTATAACGACACTGAAGTTGAAGAACAGGACATTGTCGGCAATAACAATGCCGGGCGGCAACAAAGTCGTGAACTAAACACCCTTGGCTTTACTATTGATAATCAAAATAAACTAGAGATTAATGACCGTCATAACCATCTCTTTAGTTATGGTTTTGAAATCTATCAAGATGAACAGATTGGTACAAACTCATTTTTGGGTGATCGTGCTGGGGTACCCAATGCTGAGGCATTAAATTATGGTTTATATATACAAGATGAAATTGCATTAAATACGTCTGTCGGTGACTTTTTGATTATCTCTGCAGCGCGTTTTGATCAATATAAAAGCGATGATGAAATGAGCAATTCTCAAGATGAAAATGAAGTGTCGCCAAAACTCTCAGCTAGTTACAAGCCAACTGACAGTGTTGTGTTGTACGGTAGTTGGGCACAGGCCTTCAGAGCACCCAATTTAACTGAGTTATATTCTGCTGGGCAGCACTTTCCCGGCATCTCATTCTGCCCTAGTCCTTTCCCAGGATGTCCGCCAGTGCCACTAGTGACTGTTTTCCCGAATAACAACTTTATTGCTAACCCTAACCTTAGACCTGAAACAGTGACTACAATAGAAATCGGGGGCGGATTGAATTTTGATAACGTCATCTCAAAGAATGATAAATTTCAAATAAAAGGTTCGCTGTATGAAAGTAAAGGCGATGACTTTATCAACCAAGAAGTCAATATTTTTGCTGGCACAACACGTAGTTTCAATATCTCAAATGCCATTCTCAGGGGTTGGGAGGTTGAAGGATATTATAGCTCAGGCAAGCTCAATATGAGAGTCGGTGCTTCATATCTCAAAGCGACCAATAATGATACCGGTGAATATCTCGCTAACAACGTACCGCTGACTCTAGTAACTGATGTTAACTATCAATTTGTTGCGGTTGAGGGTGTTTTAGGCTGGCGAAGTCGTTTTGCTGAAGCAAACGATAATGTTGGCAATGGTGAAGTTCCAACTGACGGTTATGGTGTCCATGACCTTTATTATCGCTGGCTACCGGCCGGTCAACAACGTGATGCTTTGACAATCGATGTTGGTGTAGAAAACGTCTTGGATCAGGCTTTTGCACGACGGTTTGTTACATTATTTGAAGAAGGACGTAGTTATGTAGCAAGGGTGTCTTATCAATGGTAGCCATTTTCTGTTAATGCCGAATTTGTAGCACTCAATTTTTTACTTGAATTTTAGATTAAGAGAATAAGATGAATCAAATGACAGAAAAATTAGATCTTAAAAGTCGATATCAATCACTCAAAGAATCAGAGCCAGCTATACGTGCCCGTGTTGCTGCTCTTGAGCTGGGTGTTTCTGAAGGTGAATTACTGGCATCTCGTGTCGGAGAAGAGGCAACAAGGCTCATCGAGGACTCTAACGCTGTACTGCAAGGTGTTTTACCCCTTGGGGAAGTCATGGCGTTAACACGCAACGAATCTTGTGTGCATGAGCGTAAGGGTGTTTACGATAATATGAGTTTTTCTCAACATGGGCCGATGGCGATGGGATTAGTGGCCAACTCCGATATAGACTTACGTTTATTTATGAATCACTGGAAATATAATTTTGCGGTGACAGAGCAAACACGTAGCGGCTCGCGTAAAAGCTTACAGTTCTTCGATAAATCCGGGACCGCAATTCATAAAATTTACCTGACAAATCATTCCAATGAAGATGAATATGACAAATTAGTGGCGGCACATCACCATCCGCAACAAGATACTTTCATTAATGTCGAAGCCTATGAACCACTAGCTGCTGATAAACAGGATGAAGAGGTTGATTGGGCCGACTTCAGATTGGCTTGGGAGGGTCTCAAAGATACCCATGCTTTTTACCCTATGTTACGTAAATTTAAAGTTGGCCGTGAGCAAGCTTTTGCTAAGATTGGCGATGATTTTGCCTATGAAGTTGATAATAAGTCTGCCCGAAATGTACTCAATTTAGTGCGGGATCGTGAGGTTGAAATGATGGTGTTTGTGGGTAACCGTGGTTGCATTCAGATACATACTGGACCCGTGAAAAAACTGCTAGAACATGGCGAATGGTATAACGTCATGGACCCACAATTCAATCTTCATTTACAAGAAAATAATATTACGCGCACCTGGGTCACTAAAAAACCAACGGAGGACGGCATAGTGACGGCGTTGGAAATATTTGATAAAGGCAGCAATATTATTGCGACATTCTTTGGTAAACGTAAACCCGGTATTCCAGAATTAAAGCAGTGGCGCGAAATTATTAGCCAAATTCCTGCTAAAAGTGTGCAGATGCGAGTCGCTTAATGGGGTAATTAATCTGATCTGTTCAGGGGACCATTGCCTTTTAAACTAATGATAATGAGTGTGAATGGCCAGTGATTTATGTAGCGATGTGTATCGCGTTTAAATGTAAAAAGAGAATTAGAATGAAAGCTGCAGTAGCAACATTATTATTGTTAATGGCCACGCATGTCTATGCTGAAACGCCAAAGCGCATTATTACTATTGGCGGTGCCTTAACTGAAATTGTTTATGCCTTAGGAGAACAATCACGCTTGGTAGGTAACGACACCACAAGTCTTTACCCTAAGGAAGCAGTTGCTTTACCTAAAATTGGTTACCAACGAGCTTTATCATCTGAAGGTATTCTATCGCTGACACCCGATGTAATCATACTGACTAATGAAGCCGGCCCCCCGACCGTTATCAGACAACTTGAGGCAACGGGTGTCAGGATTTTGAAACTAAAAGCAGGTCGCTCAATTGATGATGTGAAGCATAGCGTTAATGCCATCGGGAAAATTCTGGATCGCCAACAAGAAGCCAAGACATTGGTAGCAAAGTTAGATAAAGATAATCAGCAACTTGCCACAATAACGCAGGCAATTAAAACACATCAAAAAGTGATGTTTGTTCTTCAACACACGGGAGGTGCACCCTTAGTCGCAGGCACTGAAACGGCAGCGGACAGCATCATTAAAATGTCGGGTGGGGTTAACGTGGTAACGGGTTATCAAGGTTAT
Organism: Methylophagaceae bacterium; assembly: GCA_047635075.1. Taxonomy (GTDB): domain Bacteria; phylum Pseudomonadota; class Gammaproteobacteria; order Nitrosococcales; family Methylophagaceae. The sequence goes on from JBLIIN010000082.1 coordinate 4,227, forward strand.
AAGCCATTGACTCCCGAAGCTGCTGTGATCCTCAAGCCTGATGTGATTTTAATCACTAATCTGGGTCTGGAACAGGCCGGTGGCAAACAAGAGCTATTAAAATCACCGGGTTTATCTTTGACGCCCGCCGCTAAATACGGAAATGTGATTGCTATGGATTCATTATTAATATTAGGTTTCGGTCCACGTACTGTCGAAGCTGCAATGGCGTTAAATCAAGCCTATGACAACTTATGACCACAATATTTAATCAGTTCTCTTATTTTTTTCAATCGTTTAAGGGAAAAAGTCCAGTCTTATTATTGCTAGCTATATTGTTGATAATCAGTCTTATAATTGCCATATCTATTGGCGCAACACCCATTAATATCGCCACTATTTTGTATGGGCAGCTGACCGAAACCCAACAATCGGTGCTATCTGTAATACGGCTGCCAAGAGTGTTGCTGGCAATGATAGTCGGTGCATCACTGGCAGTTTCTGGCGCTGCGATGCAAGGATTATTTCGTAATCCACTGGCAGATCCTGGTTTAATTGGCATTACCAGCGGCGCGGCCTTAGCAGTTGGCATTATGATTGTGCTTATCGGGCCAATTCCGGGTACTTTTGGTTTGTATGGTTTGAGCGTCGCTGCCTTTGTAGGCGGTTTGTTGACATCGATAATTATTTTTAAAATATCACATCTAACCGGCTCCTTCTCAGTGACTTATATGCTGTTAGCAGGCATAGCGATCAATGCAATGACCGGCGCCGGAACCGGCGTGTTGACCTATTTAAGCAATGACGAACAATTGCGCTCGTTAACTTTCTGGACAATGGGTAGTTTAGGGGGCGCACTTTGGCCGGCCGTAATCGTGGCCGCTACGGTGGTTATTCCATCAACCTTATTGTTACTGAAATATGCTAAACAGTTGAATATCCTCTTACTCGGGGAACAAGAAGCGCATTACTTAGGCGTTGATATTCATCGACTTAAGTTGGTCGTGATTATGACGACGGCGTTATCGGTTGGGGTTGCCGTAGCAGTGAGCGGCATTATTGGATTTGTGGGGCTAGTTGTTCCACATCTTATTCGACTGACGTTAGGTCCAGATCACCGTTTACTAATTCCCGCATCTGCTCTATTAGGGGCTATTTTGTTGCTAATCGCAGATACTTTTGCTCGCACCGTAGTGTCGCCAGCAGAAATGCCTGTTGGCATCATTACTAGCATGATTGGAGGCCCTTTTTTCTTATGGCTACTAATGAAACAAAATGGCATGAGAAGTAACATATGATAATCGCAGAAAAAGTATCTTTACAAGTGGGTGGGAAACCAATTCTAGATGAGGTTTCTGTACAAATTCCTTTTGCAAAAGTCACGGCGATATTAGGGTCAAATGGGGCAGGGAAGTCGACGCTTTTGAAATGTTTAACGGGTGTTAAGCGATTTGATAGCGGAAAAATAACCCTAAATGGACAGTTAATTGAAAGTTACTCATTAGAATCTCTATCACGCCTCAGAGCGGTATTATCTCAGTCAACACCCGTTGATTTTCCTTTTACTGCATTAGAAATAGTTAAGATGGGTCGTAACCCTTATGGTAATGAGAGCTCACCCAGTCAGGATGATGAGATTGCTCTCAAGGCTTTGGAAATTGTTGATGCGCTAGCGATGAAGAATCGGATTTTCCCCACCTTGTCTGGCGGTGAGCAGCAACGTGTGCAATTGGCTAGAGTTATTGCACAACTATGGGGTACAAAGCGTGCTTACCTTTTTTTAGACGAACCCACGTCCGCATTAGATTTGAAGCATCAACATCAAGTGCTCAAGTTTGTGGTTGAATTGGCAACAAATAGAGATATGACTATAATCATTGTGCTGCATGATCTTAATTTGGCACTTCGTTATGCTGACCATGTTGTGTTGCTTAAAGACGGCAGACTATTCACATCAGGGGAGACAGACAAAGTACTAACAGCGAAAAATATAGAATCTGTGTTCGAGGTTTCAATTGATTCTATTTTTTATCAAAAAGGCATATCGTTATGCGATTAATTTAACTAAGGGCAATCTGGTTCCGAACATCCCTGTAGTGTGCATTCAGGAAGTACCTCTTAATGATTGCTATGGGCGCATATCAAAAAGGATAGCCAGAGGGGAATAGAAGAGGGGGGACATATTTATTAAGTTCACCGGATGTCTTGAATAAATCGTGACATCCAGTGAATAATAATGCTTTAAAAAATATGTTACTGGCTTCGGGCTTATGTTTTGTCTGGATTACTAGCTAAACGATACCATTTTATTTTTCTTAACTATCAGCTGATACTTCAACTTTCCACGCTTCATATTCTTCAGGTGAACGATCATGGCTGCTGTCGCAAAATGGCATATTTAAGCTTTTACCACAACCACATTTTGGCGCAGCTTCAGCTGCTGCTTCAGCCTTCCACGCTTCATATTCTTCAGGTGAACGATCATGGCTGCTGTCGCAAAATGGCATATTTAAGCTTTTACCACAACCACATTTTGGCGCAGCTTCAGCTGCTGCTTCAGCCTTCCATGCTTCATATTGTTCAGGCGAACGATCATGGCTGCTATCGCAATACGGCATGTTTAAACTTTTACCACAACCGCATTTAGGCTGTGATTCTGTCACTTCGTTATCGATATCTGGCATTTTGTCTTCCTATTATTAAGT
>JBLIIN010000083.1:0-6812 GCA_047635075.1 Methylophagaceae bacterium
TTGATACAGAGCCACCATCAGTTTCCCGAACAGGTTAATGCTGGTTTTATGCAAGTCATCAATAAAGATGAAATAAAGCTTAGGGTATTTGAACGGGGGGCTGGAGAGACACAAGCGTGTGGGAGTGGCGCCTGTGCTGCTGTCGTATCAGGTATTCAGCGTGGCCTATTATCCAATAATGTGAAAGTTCATCTAACAGGAGGAGAACTTGATATAGTGTGGAAAGGCGATCTGACGCCGGTATGGATGACGGGAGCAGCAACACATGTTTTTGATGGAGAAATCGCATGGGCGACGATAAACAACATATAACAGCACAACATATTAGCGATTATTTGGCCGAACATCCTGGTTTTTTTGCACAAAACCCAGCTGTATTGGATACTTTGGAGCTCTCCGCCGCACCTGAAGGCACCGTTTCTTTGGCACGACATCAAACCACTAGGTTGAACGCCAAAAATAGCCAGCTACACGAACAACTACAGATCTTGGTCGATAATGCACGACAAAACATGCGGTTACAGACTAAAGTTCATGCGCTATGTTTACAGTTAATGGATGCACATGATTTAGGAACGTTATTACCGATCTTGTTCACTTCGTTAAAGCAAGAGTTCAATGCTGATGAAGTGGCCTTAAGGTTATTTTACGGAGAAGTGGAGCATCGATTGCCACTTACTGACGAAAATATTGCCCAACTTCATTGCGATGACATTAGCTTAAGCGTCTTTGACAAAGTACTGGGAAGCCATGAGCCAATCTGTGGCCGATTGTCCAATGCCCAAAAAGTACTCTTATTTCCGTTGTCGTACAAAAAAGTAGTTTCAATTGCCTGTTTGCCGATAGGTCATGATCCTTGTGGCGGCTTATTAGCAATTGCGAGTTACGATCAAGAGCGTTTTCATTCTAATATGGCAACAGATTACCTGGCATTTTTGGGCGAATTATTGATGCGGTTACTGAAAAAGCATTACCACCCAACATATGGCCAATGACCTAAGGAATAAGGTTCAACAATTTGTACTGCATTTAGAGCAAGAGCGGCGAATGTCGGCACACACAGTATCTAATTATCAACGTGATCTAAATCGCTGTGTTGTCTTTATGTTAAGTCAAGATATAAAACAATGGCCAAGTTTCAAAACTAAACATGTACGCCAGTTTATTGCTCAACTGAACCGAAAAAAACTTTCAGCACGTTCAATTCAACGTTATTTGTCTTCGTTACGAAGTTTTTACCGGTACTTAATTAGAGAGGGGGTTGTGAGCGAAAATCCCGCACAAGCCGTGCAAGCCCCAAAAGCACAACGGCGCTTGCCGTCAACCTTAGACGTAGACCAAATTTCTGGATTACTTGATCACGTACACCAAGACACATTGATTAGTTGCCGTGATCGCGCCATGATGGAATTATTTTATTCATCAGGACTACGCTTAGCAGAATTGGCTCGGTTAAACTGTCGTGACATTGATTTGGCAGATAAACTAGTTTATGTCACCGGCAAAGGTGATAAAGAAAGAGTCGTCCCCATAGGTGGCCAAGCGATAGCAGCTATCAAAGTTTGGCTGCATCGTCGAGATGAACAAGGACTGTTTGAGCAAACTGCCCTTTTTGTATCAAAACGAGGCGGCCGATTGGGCGTTCGTTCGATTCAACTACGTTTGCATTATTGGGGAAAGAAGCAAGGGATCTCTGAGCATGTTCATCCCCATCGGCTCAGGCATGCTTTTGCATCGCATATGCTAGAAGCGAGCGGTGATCTAAGAGCAGTACAAGAATTATTAGGCCACGCCGACATCTCGACAACACAAATTTACACCCATGTTGATTTTCAACATCTGGCCAATGTTTATGATGCTGCCCACCCGCGTGCAAAAAAATGACCGTTCAGGTTAATACTCAAAAAAGACTAAATTAGCGAAATTGAAATAGCAGAACTTATCTTTAATAAAGGCGAACAACCACAACGAAAAGGAACCTCGGTATAAGATTCAATGGCTGGTTAATGTGCGACTTCCCAGTTAATGCCTGTGCCAATGCCAACCTCAAGAGGGACGGCTAATTCAGCTGCTTTCGTCATGTAGTTCTCTATGGTTTTTATTGCATAATCAAGTTGGTTAGTTGGAACTTCAAAAACCAATTCATCATGTACCTGCATAATCATGCGAATGTCGATATTTTCTACCGCAAGCCATTGCTGAATATCAATCATTGCTCGTTTAATGATATCGGCTGCCGTGCCTTGCATGGGGGCATTAATCGCAGTTCTTTCAGCATATTGACGTCGTAAACCATTGCTGGTGTTAATTTCGGGTAAATAGAGTCTGCGGCCAAATAGGGTCTCAACGTAGCCATCTTGCTTTGCTTGATCACGAGTCGTATTCATATAGTCTTTAACACCAGGATATCGCTCAAAATAGACAGTCATATAATCCGCTGCTTGGGCACGGTCTATTCCCAGTTGTTTGGACAAACCATGTGCAGACATCCCATAAATTAGTCCAAAATTAATGGCTTTTGCACTACGCCGCTGATCATCGCTCACATTTTCCAAGCGCACATTAAATATTTCAGCTGCGGTGTGCCGATGAATATCTTCACCAGCAGCAAAGGCAGATAATAGTCCGGCATCTTGGGACAAATGGGCCATGATCCGCAATTCAATTTGAGAATAATCGGCCGCCAAAAGTGTGAAGCCCTCCGGCGCTACAAAAGCCTCACGGATTTTACGGCCTTCTTCGCTGCGAATAGGAATATTTTGCAGATTAGGATCGGACGAGGACAGCCGCCCGGTTGCAGTAACAGCTTGATGGTAAGACGTATGGACTCGGCCAGTCGATTTATTGACCTGTTCAGGCAAGCGATCGGTATAAGTCGATTTCAGCTTACTTAAGCTGCGGTAGGCCATAATCACTTGCGGTAACTCATACCCACTATCAGCTAATTCTTGTAAGACGGACTCAGCCGTCGAAGGCTGGCCTTTCGGTGTTTTCTTGAGAACTGGCAGTGCGAGCTTTTCATACAAAATAGCACCGAGTTGCTTAGGTGACCCTAAATTAAATGTCTCTTGGGCAATTGCATAAGCTTGTTGTTCAGCTTCATCAATTTTATGGGCTAAATGATCGCTTTGTTGCTGCAGCATCCAAATGTCGATATTGACACCATTTCGCTCTAAGGTGTTGATCACCGGCACCAACGGCATCTCAAGTGAGCAATAAATGGACAATAAGCTGGGAGCCGCTTCTAATTGAGGCCATAAGACTTGGTGGAGTTGTAGGGTGATATCTGCATCCTCAGCCGCATAAGGCGAGGCTTGCTTCAAATCAATCTCGTTAAAGGATAATTGTTTCTTACCTCTACCGGCAATATCTTCAAAATGTGTTGTACTGCGATCGAGATATTTTTCAGCCAGCGAATCCATATCATGGCGGGTCGCCGTGCTATCGAGTACATAGGACTGTAACATCGTGTCGTGTTCAATTCCTTGTAAGTTGATACCATGGTTGAGCAAGATATGACGGTCGTATTTTAGGTTTTGGCCGACTTTGTGCTGCTCAGGGTCTTCCAATATTGGCTTGAATAGGCTTAAAACAGTCTCTAAATCTAATTGCTCCGGTGCACCGATATAGTCATGTGCCAGTGGCAAATAGGCTGCTACGCCTGCTTCTATAGCAAAAGAAAGACCTACTATTCTGGCATCTAAATAATTTAGACTGGTGGTTTCGGTATCAAATGCAAACAACGGCGCAGCGGTTAAGGCTTTCAGCCAATATTGCAGACGCACTTCTGTGAGGATCGTCTCGTAGTTTTTTTCTACCACGACGGCTGGCTGTGTTGAGCCAACAGCGCTAGAGGGAAGGGATTCATTGGCAAGGCTATTTTTGCCACCTTGTCGAATTAACTCTGCCGTCCAAGATTTGAACTCCATTTCTTGAAACAGAGCCAACAAAGCATCATATTGGATGCCTCGTCCAATGAGGTTCGCGGGTGTGGCCCCCCCTAAGTCAACATCAAGTTTAATTGTTGCCAATTGGTATGATAGAGGGAGACTTTGAGCGGTATCACGTAATTTTTCTCCCAATTTACCTTTGACTTCATCTGCGTGGGCAATCACGCCGTCTAAACTATCGTATTGCTGCAATAGTTTGGTAGCAGTTTTAGGCCCGACACTAGGGACACCAGGAATATTGTCGACCTTGTCACCCATCAGTGCGAGGAAGTCAATAATACGGTTGGGAGCGATGCCATATTTTTCATGCACAGCCGCTACATCCGTCATCGCATTACTCATGGTGTTAATTAGCGTGACATGCTCATTGACTAGTTGCGCCATATCTTTATCACCGGTCGAAATAACGGTCTCGATACCTTGTTCTGTCGCCTGTTGCGCCAAAGTACCAATAACATCATCGGCCTCAACGCCATCAATCATTAACAACGGCAAGCCCATAGCTTTCACAATGGCATGAATGGGGGCGATTTGTTCGCGCAAATCATCGGGCATGGGGGGACGGTTAGCTTTGTATTCAGAAAATAAATCATCTCGAAATGTTTTACCTTTCGCATCGAAAACGACGGCAATATGGCTAGGTTGATAATCACGCAGTAATTTACGCAACATATTCACAACACCATAAGTCGTACCAGTTGATTTGCCGCGACTATTCATGAGTTCGGGCATCGCATGATAGGCGCGGTAAAGATACGAAGAACCATCAACAAGAATAAAAGGGCTAGAATGAGTCATGGGCAATTATTTGTATTCTTAAGTCAGTCAAAAGGGTTTGCTTTAATCATCGTAATGGAAATGCTATCTTGATACGAAATAATATGGAGCAATACTATGTTTAACAAGACCGCTATTGTATGCGCTGTTGCGTTATTAATGTCAGCGAATGTTTGGGCAGAGGCAGATTATCCTAAATCACCAATCATTCCTGAGCGGCTAATGGACGGTCAAAGCATTGAGCCTGATATCAATATCATCCAAGAACAAGACCGCACAATTCGAGAATATCGGATGAATGGCAGGCTTTACATGGTTAAAATCACCCCCTCGATTGGTCGTCCTTACTTCCTAATGGACAGCGATGGTAATGGCTCCCTAGAGACAACGCAGCATGAGCTTGGCTCTGGATTAAGGATCCCAAATTGGATCTTGCTTGAATGGTAAATTAATCAATCAATAAAAGTATTTTATGTCAGTTTATACAGAAGTTGAACGTTCAGCATTGGTTGCATTCTTAGATGATTATGCCGTCGGTGAGCTCGTGTCTTATGAAGGCATCAGTGAAGGTATTGAAAATACCAATTATTTCGTGACCACTGAACAAGGTGAGTTTGTACTGACTTTATTTGAACAACATGGCTTTGGAGAGATGGACTACTTTCTTGACGTCATGACGTTTTTCTATCAACACGGTATCCCATCAGCTCACCCAGAAGAAGATAAACGTGGGCATTATCTCAAAATCTTATCAGGTAAACCGGCAGCATTAGTTGGCCGCCTTTCCGGTAGGGGGGTCAGCACTATCGCCAGCACAGCACAATGCCAAGCAATTGGTGAAGTGTTAGGGAAAATGCATGTGGCTGGCCAGCAATTCACTAGCCAACGTCAGACACAACGTGGTGCAGATTGGCGTCAAGATACAGCTGAACGTGTGCTGCCAAAGCTAGATGCTGAATTAGCACACTTAATGAGGGCAGAGTTAGCATTCCAATCAGGTTACGCCGAACTTAATTTACCATCAGGGCTAACGCATTCGGACCTATTTAGGGACAACGCTTTATTTGATTGCGATGAATTAAAAGGCATCATAGATTTTTATTATGCGTGTGATGAGTATTTACTTTATGACCTAGCGGTGACGGTAAATGATTGGTGTGTTGATGAGTCAGGATTGTTAGAAATAAACCGATACCAAGCTTTAATGTCTGCTTATACAGAGCAACGTCAACTCACAATTGCCGAAACCACATACTGGAATTTGATCTTACGTGCAGCCGCTTTACGCTTTTGGTTATCTCGTTTGCAAGACCAATACTTCCCGCGTGAGGGCGAACTGACACAAATCAAAAATCCAGATTCTTTTTTGAAAATTTTACGTCAACATCAAGCACAATCTTTGATAGTCAATGCAGCATAACTGCAGGTTTTTATGCGCGTTTTAATTATTAAACTTACCTCAATGGGTGATCTCATGCATACGCTACCAGCACTGACCGATGCTGCGATTGCTTTTCCAGGGATTGAGTTTGATTGGGTGGTCGACAAAAGTTTTTCTGCGGTGCCGCTATGGCATCCCGCAGTTAAAAATGTCATTACTACAGCACATCGCCAATGGAAGAAAAGCTTTATTCAGTCATGGCGCTCTGGTGCATTCAGTGAATTCCATCAGCAGTTAAATCAAGGTGATTATGACCTTATCATCGACTTACAAAACAATATGAAAAGCGCCACCGTCTCTTGGCTACGCCATGGTGACGTTCACGGCTTAGACAAAGGTTACTGCCGTGAAAAGTTTGCTTATAAAGCTTATAAACATCGCTACCAAATATCCGAACGACAACATGCCATTGACCGAATCAGACAAATTTTATCGCAAGCATTGAATTATCCTTTACCGGAGACCAAGCCCGATTACGGAATAGACTTTTCGCAGTACACATTACCTAAGCTAGAGATTGAATTACCTGAAAACTATCTAATTTTTGTGCATAACGCCAGTTGGCTGAGTAAGTTATGGCCACTAGCTCTATGGCAGTCGTTAGTAAAAAAAGCCACAGATCACGGTTATAGCGTATTACTACC
>JBLIIN010000084.1:0-6783 GCA_047635075.1 Methylophagaceae bacterium
TGACAGTGTGGATTTGGAGGCGCGTAACCTTAGTTTTCAGCGCTTAATCGGCAAAATGATTGCAACTCAGGATAATTTGGCGAGTATTATTTCTTATAAAGAAGGCCGAGTACTCAAGACGGTGGTCGTCAGAGCGGCCTCATTGGCCTTCTTACCTATTTAAAATTTAGGTTTAGTCAGTGATGGATTTGCAAAGCGTTGGCCTGATGCTTGTTGCATAAAGCAGCGTCTTAAAAAATCATTGTTGTTGACAAGTTTAAAGCCAGATTGCCGAGCTAAACGGACTGCTGGATTGTGACTTCCGAAAACACGCTTAAAGACATCCATTGTTAGCTGAATTGTAAGGTTATCCCCTTTGCGTTGGCGTTGATATTTATTGAGTGTGTGCAAGCTGCCGATTTTTCTGCCTTTTTGGTGTGCCTGAATAACAACTTCGGCAAGTGTTGCGGCATCTAGAAAACCAATATTGACCCCTTGACCCGCCAGTGGGTGAATAGTGTGAGCTGCATCACCGACTAAGGCAAAACCTGATTCGACATAATGATCGGCATGTCGACATTTGAGTGGGAAACTAACTCTTGAGCTTAATTCAACAATGTCACCTAACTGATGCTCGAAGGCCTTGGCAATGGTGTCTTTGAATTCATCATCAGACAGTTTTTTGAGTAATTCGGCTTGTTCGCTGCTATTTGACCAGACAATAGAACATTGATGTGAGTTGGCTAAGGGTAAAAAAGCCAAGGGTCCTTCGGGTAAGAAACGTTGTCGCGCCGTTTGCTGGTGGGGGTGTTGTGTTGTGACCGTGCAGACTAAGCCGTGTTGGTGATAATCCCAACCTTTGCTGTCAATGCCTGCCCAGTCTCGCAAAGGTGATTGTGCACCATCAGCGGCAATAATTAAGTCTGCAGTTAAGGTTTGTCCGTTTTCGAGAGTGATTGCATTACCATTCTTCGACGCGGGCTTATCAGGACATATCAGAGTGATATTACTTTGCTGCTGGCATTCGCTTAAACACGCTTGCTGAATATGGCGGTTTTCGACAAGGTGACCTAGATGGGGTTCACCAATATCTGCACTGTTAAAATGGACTTTACTGGACTGGGTTTCCCAGACAATCATGTCAGTAAACGGGCTTAGGCGGCTCTGGATAAAATGAGGCCAGATATTCAGGTTTTTGAGGAGTTGTTCGCTAGCTTGGCTGACAGCACTGACACGCATGTCTGCAGGGTCAGATTCAGCAATTGGTTTTAACTCGACAGGTTCTATCAATGCGATTTTGAGCTTTTTTTCAGTACTTAAAGCAACAGCAAGTGAACTACCGACCATGCCTGCACCGACAATGATGACATCATAGTGCTGGCTCATAAGGTAATGCCTCTAGCTAAGCGGGGTTGTTTTTTGCCAAGGCCCATACTTTGTTTGGCTAGCCAGTGCTTTGCCGGTGGGATAAGGTCAAGTGCCATTAATCCGGCACTTCTACCAGAACCTAGGATAGGGTTGTTATTACTAAACAGTCTGACTAACAGGTCAGTGGCCTTGATAATGCTATCTTGATCCTGTTGTTGCCATTGTTGGTAATCAAGTAAATTTCTTGGGTTTCCACAGTCATCAGTTTCGTCGATAAGGACGTCAGCAAGGGCAATAACATCTCGTAAGCCTAAGTTAAAACCTTGTCCGGCTATTGGGTGGAGATTGTGTGCGGCATTACCGACAAAGACAATCCGCTCTTGTATGGGTTGATCGGTTTGAGTGAGTTTAAGTGGGTAATGATTACGTTTACCGACTTGCGTGATTTTACCTAATCTGTAGCCAAACTCAGATTGGAGCCTAGCTAAAAAGTCAACATCATCTAATTCAGTGATAACAAGTTCATCACCTGTTTTGACTGTCCAGATGAGACTGCAACGATTATCAGGCATAGGCAATAGTGCAATGGGCCCAAATTCGGTAAAGCGCTCAAATGCACGGTTGTTATGTGACCGCTCCGTACTGATGTTGGCGGTAATGGCAGTTTGTTGATAAACCTGTTCAGTAGCCGTTAGATTGAGTAGGCGGCGAATCGTTGAATTAGCCCCATCAGCAGCAACGATAAGGTTGCCTAGGATATGTTGGCCATCGTCGAGGCACAGATCAACGTGATCAGTCCTCTGTGTTAAGGCGACCACTTTTCTTGGACATAAAATATCTAAAGTTGTGTTCTCAGACATAGCTTGGTTAAGCACTTTTCCCATGGCTCTAGCTAAAATGACTTGTCCTAGTGCAGGGACATTTTCTTGTTGTGCAGATAATCGTGTTGAGCCGAAGTGACCGCGGTCTGAAATATGAATATCTGTAATTGCCGTACAGTGCGGTGCCAGTTTAGGCCACAGGCCCATGGTGTTGAAGATGCGCTGTGAGCCATAGGATAGTGCAATGCCTCGATCGTCATAGCTAGGTTGTTGTGTCGTTTTGAAATCAAAAGCTTCGATTAAGGCGATTTTATGATGACTGTTTTTTAAGGCGTAGGCCAGGCTGGCCCCGACCATGCCACCACCAACAATGATAATGTCGTAATCAGTCACTGCCATTGGGGTTAGTTCGACGAAGCCATTAATGCTTCAATGTCAGCAATTTCTTTAGGTGCTGAGGCAGAGAGGACCTCATGGCCTGTTTTGGTGACAAGGACATCATCTTCTATTCGGATACCGGTGAAATGCCATTTTTTAGGCACATGGTCGAGATCGCGGATATACAGTCCGGGCTCAACAGTCATGACCATGCCGGGTTCGAGCACTCGCCATTCACCTCCGACTTTATAATCACCAACATCATGGACATCCATGCCCAACCAATGGCCTGTACGATGCATATAAAATTCACGATAGGCTTGGTCTTCGATGAGCTTTTCAATTTTGCCTTTCAGTAATCCAATTTCCAACAAACCTTCGGTTAACACACGAATTGCTTCTTCGTGTGGTTGGTTCCAGTGGTTGCCTGGCTTTACAGCCTCAATGGCCGCTTTTTGTGATTTTAAAACGATGCTATACAGGGTTTTTTGAGCAGGTGTGAACTTGCCGTTAACAGGAAATGTTCGGGTAATATCGCCTGCATAGCAATCATATTCCGCACCTGCATCGATCAGCAATAAATCATTTGTTTTTAGTTTGTGATTATTGTCAATGTAGTGAAGGATACAGCCATTTTCACCACCGCCTACAATGGAAGGATAAGCCGGCGAACGACAGTCATTTTTCATGAATTCATGAATAATCTCTGCTTCAACTTGGTATTCCCATTGACCGGGCTTGGTAAACTGCATCGCTCGAATGTGGGCTTGGGCTGATATTTCCGCTGCTTGGCGCATGGCTTTAATTTCAGCGCTGCTTTTGAATAGGCGCAGTTCATTAAGACAATGTTCCAATTCGATTATTTCGGTTGGCGAGTTTTTACCTTGGCGTGAGGCATTACGTAGGTGGTTTAAAAACCCGACCATGCGCTGGTCAAAGCTTGGGATATTTCCCATGGTGTAATAAACTTTTTCTCGTCCTTCTAGAAGACCGGGCAAGATATCGTCAAGGTCGGAAATAGGGTAAGAATCATCGGCGCCATATTTTTCAATTGCACCCTCTTGTCCTGCTCGGTAGCCATGCCAAATTTCTTTTTCTAGATCGCGTTCTCGACAGAAAAGCAGGTATTCACCATGAGGTCTTCCGGGGACGATGACAATGACTGATTCTGGCTCATCAAACCCGCTTAAGTAATGAAAATTACTGTGACTGCGATAATGATAATCAACGTCACGGTTACGATTAGCAATATCGGCATTAGGGAGAACAGCAATGCTGTCAGGTCCCATAATGTCCATCAATTGTTGGCGGCGTTTAGCAAATTCTTTTTTATTCATAGTTTCAGTTACAACGTATTTTAGTGTTCTATTTGCTCTTTGGCATTGTCGATGGGTTGAAGTTCACTATAGATTAAAAAAAGCCCCATCCTAAGATACTCGACTAACTCTTCGTAATTAGTTTCTTCTTCGTTTGAATCTTCAAAGATATCATCACTTATTTGGCTAATCTTGACTGCATCAGCAATATATTCTTGGCAATCATCAGATAATTCGGTCTCGTCTGTTAAGCCTGAGGATCCCAATCCATAGACTAAGCCCTGACACCAGTCCGACATAGCTAAAATGCGCGACGGCAAGGGTGCGTTGTCATCCGGGAGCGTCAGTTGCAGATCAAAATCAAGGCTATTAAGTGACTGAACTGTTTGATCAAATAGTGCTGTAAAATCTAATATTTCTTTGTCATCTGGTGCAATATCGTCATACAAGCTTTTATACCAGTCTAGTCTGTTTGCTTGTGAATCCATGCATATGAGGCCACATAGGGCCCCTTGTAGCTCGGCTGCATTCGCGGGGCCATCCCCGGTATTGTTTTCGGGTGAAAGAGATGGAAAGTATAATTCTGACATTGTGACTGGGCCCCAAGTTTAAAAACATATTATGACAGTTGTTGACCCAATTGGCAGGGCACGTCTATAGTTAAGCTAATTTTTATCATTTTAAGAACTCTATAGTAATGGAAAATGACGACCTGCAACAATTAGAACGGCAAGTTGATGACTTATTACAAGTTAGTCGTCGCACGCGAGAAGAAAATATGCTGTTGAAGTCGCAACAGTCTGCTTGGGTCACTGAGCGTGCCAAGCTAATAGAACGAACAGAACTTGCTCGCAGCCGTATCGATAAAATGGTTGAACGCTTAAAAGAGTTGGATAACGAGTTATGAGTTCTCCTGTTTTAGTCAGTATTCTTGGCAAGGAATATCAAGTTGCTTGCCCCGATGAGGAAAAACCTGCGCTGATTGCTTCTGCGCAGATGTTGGATGAGGGTATGGAAAAAATTCGAGGCACAGGGAAAGTCGTTGGCTTAGATCGTATTGCCGTTATGGCAGCACTCAATATTGCGCATGAATTGATTGGATTACAGGGTCAACAAGGTCATGGTGACCCTGAAACGAAACAAAAACTTTTGTCTATGAAAGATAAAGTTAACGTTTTTTTACAAGAAGAACGCCAACTAGATCTCTAAAAAAATTCTTTGCATTACGCTAAATAGGCGTATGATTTTAGCTATAAGTTCTGCGGTGTTCGATAGCGACAAGTGTGTCTTGAGCCGATAAGCAAATGCTAAGGAAACTGATATCAAAATGGCGTGCAGGCTCGCAAGTCGAGAAGCCCAAGTTTAGATAGAGGTATCCACTTGAACCCCTTGGTTCGAGAACCCGTTCGTACCGGCACTGTGGGACTTAACCATCATTTTTTCGACGCCAAGTTGTTTTGACGAGTATTTCCCTTCGATGTGTTGTCTGTTTCATGACATGGCACTTTTTGCTAATTAGGAAATATGATGTACAAGCTGCTCCTCATTTGTTTTAGTTTAATTGTGACTTCAGTGCTGCCTTCTGTGCAGGCAGAGACGTCAGTTGAGCGCGTTAAAGCACTTTTGAATGAAGTAGATGACTTATGGCGAGGTGAATCCTCCTACGCCGTAACGTCAATGCATGTTAAAACAGCACATTACGAGCGGACCATGAAAATGGAAGGCTGGTCAAAGGGTAAGGAAAAGACCTTATTCCGCGTGATGCAACCATTGCGTGAGAGAGGGACCTCGACCTTAAAGTCGGATAAGCACATTTATACTTATCTTCCTAAAACGGATCGCACAATCAAGCTCACGAGTGGCATGATGATGGGCTCCTGGATGGGTAGTCACTTAACCAACGACGATTTGGTGAAAGAAGCGCGACTTGAGGAAGACTATACCGCTGAGATTAGTTTTGAAGGTGAGCGAGATGGCCAGAATATTATTGAATTTACACTGATCCCAAACCTTGATGCTGCTGTAGTTTGGGGCAAGTTAGAACTGACTATTTTGGCTGAAAGCCATATTCCTGTTGTTGAATATTATTATGATGAAGATATGGTCTTGGCTCGCACGATTCGTTTTACCGATATTCAACTGCTTGGTGGGCGGAAACGTCCGGCCGTGTTGCGTGTTACACCGCAGGACAAGCCAGAAGAATATACCGAGTTTATCTACGAAGAGTTGTCTTTGAACGTGGAATTAAAAGATAATTTGTTTTCGTTATCTAGTTTAAAAAAACGTTAAGCAGGTAGTATGAAATTATCGATCCTAGCGGCGCGGAATATCATTCGTCATCATCATCGTAGTGTGGTGACAACTTTAGCGATGGCTTTTGCGTGCACAATGATGATTGTCTTTGCGGCCTTGATGGATGGGTTTGCAATGGGGACGGAGCGTAATGTGGTCTCGATGAACACCGGTGATATTCAGATACATCAGCCAAGTTATCTTGATGACCCTGATATTTACAACTTGATGACAGACTCAGCAGACATGCTTTCTACTTTTCGAGATATTGATTTTTATGCAACTGAACGACTATTTGCTTATGGTTTAATGGCGAGCGAACAAAGTTCATCTGGTGTGCAATTGCGAGGTGTAGATTTAGAGACCGAACCGACAGTGACCGATATTGACCAACACGTCATGACGGGACAATGGCTGAAGGCCAATAATCCCCGCGGTGTGGTGATAGGAAAAAAATTATCAAAGTTACTGGATGTCAATTTGGGTGATGAGTTGATTTTTGTTGGCCAGACTGCAGATGGCTATATGGCGAATGATGCTTTTCAGGTCAACGGTATCTTAAAATCGGTGTCGGCTGGCATAGATAACGGTGGGGTTTTTATGAGTAACGTTATGTTGCGAGAATTGAT
>JBLIIN010000085.1:0-6695 GCA_047635075.1 Methylophagaceae bacterium
GAGCGCTCTGCTGAAGCATCCGATAATTCAAAAGCTTGCTCCACCTTCAAATCAGGTAAGCCTTCTATCTCGAGTACACGGCCATTGAAAATATTTTTTTTACCCGTCTTTTCAACAGTCAATAACCCTCTTTGAATTGCGACGTATGGAATCGCATTCACTAAATCACGTAAAGTAATTCCTGGCTGCATTTTACCTTTAAAGCGTACTAAAACTGACTCTGGCATATCAACGGGCATTACACCCAAAGCCGAAGCAAAAGCCACTAAACCTGAACCAGCGGGAAAACTGATACCCATGGGGAAGCGAGTATGTGAATCACCGCCCGTGCCGACCGTGTCAGGCAGGATCATACGATTAAGCCACGAGTGGATTACGCCATCACCCGGTCGCAAAGAAACGCCGCCGCGGGTACTGATAAAGTCTGGTAGCTCGTGTTGTAGTTTAATGTCAACGGGTTTTGGATAAGCTGACGTATGGCAGAAAGACTGCATTACTAAATCAGTAGAAAAACCTAAGCACGCTAATTCTTTTAACTCATCACGCGTCATTGCACCTGTCGTGTCTTGTGAACCGACCGTCGTGACTTTTGGTTCACAGTAAGTGCCCGGACGAACACCAACAACACCACAAGCTTTACCGACCATTTTTTGTGCTAGTGTAAATCCTTTACCCGTATCATCCGGAGCCACGGGACGAACAAAAACCTCTGATGCCAATAAATTTAATGTTTCACGTGCTCGATCTGTCAAGCCTCGCCCAATAATTAAAGGAATGCGCCCCCCCGCTCTTACTTCATCAGCAATTGTCGTTGGACGTAATTCAAATGTTGATAATATGTCACCGGCTTCGTTAGTGACTTTTCCTTCCTTTGGATGAATCGTAACGACATCGCCCATTTCAAGCATTTGAACATCACATTCAATTGGTAAGGCCCCAGAATCTTCTGCTGTATTGAAAAAAATTGGAGCAATGTTCCCGCCCAAAATAACACCACCTTGGCGTTTATTCGGGACGTAAGGAATATCGACGCCCATATGCCATAACACAGAGTTAATAGCCGATTTACGAGATGAACCTGTACCAACCACATCTCCAACATACGCGAGTGGATGACCTTTTTGTTTCAGTGTTTCTATTAATTCCAAGCCATCAGGCATCTTACTGACCAACATGACTTTAGCGTGTAATGGGATATCGGGACGACTCCACGCATCAGTTGCTGGAGATAAATCATCGGTATTGGTTTCACCAGGCACTTTGAAAACTGTCACGGTAATACTGTCATCCAAGGGCTTGCGAGCCAAAAACCAGTCTGCATTAGCCCAGGCTTCTACTACCCGTTTAGCATGATCATTGGTTTGGGATTTTTCAACAACATCGTGATAAGCATCATAAATAAGTAACGTTTTTGACAAAGCTATTTCAGCTGCATCTGCTGTTTCTGCAGAATCTAATAAGGCAATTAACGCATTTATGTTGTAACCCCCCATCATTGTGCCTAGTAGCTCTGTCGCTCTAACAGGTGTAATTAAATCACAGTTGGCATTGCCCTTAGCGACATCAGTTAAAAAAGCGGCTTTCACATATGCAGCTTGATCAACACCCGGCGGCACGCGATGAATGAGCAAGTCAAGATATTGCTCGCTGTCGTCATCTTTCGCTTTTTTAAGTTCAGCGACTAGGGCAGTTACTTGCTCTGCCTCGAGCGGTAATGGTGGTAGTCCTTCTTGTGCGCGTTGTGCAACGTGGTCTTGATAAGCTTTCAGCACGAAGTTGTCTCCGGATGTTGAGATATAAGATGTTATTTTACCTTAAATCTAACAATCTCACTTAGCGAAAACTTGAATCTGATATAATTTGTGTCTGTTTTTAGCTGATTATCTACTGGAGTTTTCATGGAGCTGTCCCCTTTAACCGCAATATCCCCTATTGATGGCCGTTATGCTGATAAAACGCAAGCTTTGCGTCCTTTCTTTAGTGAATATGGCTTATTGCGGGCTAGGGTTGAGGTGGAGTTGCGCTGGCTGCATTTGTTAGGGGCGAATGCTGATATTCCAGAAGTGCCCAAGTTTAGCGCCAATGCCGAACAGTTTATTAACGACATGATCCTCAATTTCTCTGTCGAAGATGCTGCTGTAATCAAAGACATTGAACGTGAAACCAATCATGATGTTAAAGCGGTAGAGTATTTCATTAAGCGACAGTTTAAGGATAATGATGAACTCAATAAAGTGAGTGAGTTTGTCCACTTTGCCTGTACTTCAGAAGATATTAACAACACAGCCTACGGTATCATGCTCAAACAAGCTCGTGAACAAGTGATCTTGCCCCAAATGGATACTATTGTTGGTACATTACGTAAGTTGGCACATGACTATGCCGACACACCAATGTTGTCTCGAACCCATGGCCAACCAGCTTCTCCTACTACGATAGGCAAAGAAATTACCAATGTTGTTCAGCGACTTGAATTACAACGTACTCATGTCGCTGCCGTCTTATTATTTGGTAAGATGAACGGCGCCGTCGGTAATTACAACGCGCACCTGTCTGCTTATCCACATGTAGATTGGCCGATGATGGCCCATGCTTTTGTTACTGGTTTGGGCTTACGCTGGAATCAATATACAACTCAAATTGAACCGCATGATTACATGGCCGAGTTATTTCAAGCGATGATTCGTTTTAACACAGTCTTACTCGATTTTTGTCGTGATATCTGGAGTTACATTTCAATTGGTTATTTCAAACAAAAAACTGTGAAGGGTGAAATTGGATCGTCAACAATGCCACATAAAGTCAACCCGATTGACTTTGAAAATGCTGAAGGCAATTTAGGTATTGCTAATGCCATGTTTGATCATTTAGCACTCAAATTACCCATCTCACGCTGGCAGCGAGACCTCAGTGATTCAACTGTGTTACGAAACCTCGGGGTTGGGCTTTCACATTCTCTATTGGCCTATGGGTCAGCTTTGAAAGGTATTAGTAAGCTAGAGGTTAATCCAAATGCAATGTTGGCTGACCTCGATGCTAATTGGGAAGTACTAGCCGAGCCAATTCAAACTGTTATGCGTCGCTATGGTATTGAAAATCCATATGAAAAACTAAAAGACTTAACCCGTGGTCAGAGGGTTAATGAACAAATTATGTTGGATTTCATTAATAATCTGGAGTTGCCAGAACAAGCAAAGGCGCAATTACGTCAACTTACACCAGCTAACTATATCGGCAATGCTGCTGAACAAGCTCGAAACTGCTAATGTCTGCTGACACGACCATTCAATTTAATGGTCGTGACCAGGCATGTGAATTAGCTTTATCGCTCATTCATCAGGCAAAAACAAGGCTCTGCTTTTTTGGTTCTACCTTAGACACAGTGCTCTTCGACCATGCTGATTCTATCGAAGCTATTAGTGCATTTTCGCGACGGGTTCCTCGCGCTCAAGCACGCTTTATTGTCCAAGATAGTCAACAAGCCCATATCCAAAGCCATCGCTTGACTGCCTTATCTCAGAGATTGACCAGTTCAATTCATCTTAGACAAACCAGTGGAACCCATAAAGATCTGCAACAGTACTTTTTATTAATTGATGATGATGCCTATTTACAAGGGCAACATGCATCACGCTATGTGGGTCGTGGCTGTTTTGATGACCGATCAGAAACGAGACGGTTGCAACAGTTATTTGACACGATTTGGGAACAAGGTACTCCAGATAGCATGACAAGGCGGTTAACTTTATGAAAAATATTCTGTTTAGTCTGCTTATTTTTTTCAGTAATACACTTTATGCTGATGTCAAGATTGAGACAATTCAACTGAATCACCGTTTAGCAGTTGAAGTGTTACCTGAAATTGAAGCCTTCCTTCCTGAGAAAGCAACCGCACGGGCATTTAATGATTATATAATCGTTAAATCCAATGCCGATGGTTTGAGGCAAATGAAGGCACTGATTAAGCAACTCGATACACCACCGCAACGGTTACGCGTCACCGTATTAAAAACCTATGATGTGTTACATGACACTGAACAACAGGAAATTTCTACTCGTGTCGATGTGCGTGACCAAGATTTATCTGGGTCAGTCTCAATTCAACGCTGGTCTACGCAAGACGCTAAAAATGATGAACAGTATTATCAAGCCCAAGGCCTCGCTAATAAGCCAATTTTTATTGACCTGGGCCAAAAGGTTCCTCAGGTCGAGCAATATATTGTATTGCGTAATGATGGTGATTTAGCAGTCCAAGAGGAGACGGAGTATATCAACATCAACAGTGGATTTAGTGCTGTTGCACGTATTTTGCCCAATCATCATGTCACACTAGAGATACATCCACGATTTAGTGAATTTTCTACACAAGATGGTGTCCTTAGTAAGAGTCAGATAATTACAAGCTTATCGGGCCCAGCTGGGACTTGGCTAGAATTAGGTCAAATTGATAATAGGAAAAATATCCGGAAATATGGCTCAATACAATACAGTACACAGCTCAAAAAACAACAACATCTCTACATAAAAGTAGATCAACTATAGCCCTCATTTTAAAGAGACTTTATGAATATTAAGGAAGCCCTCGTCAATCGTCGGGCCGTTAAAAACTTTGATCCTGATCATGAAATGACAGAAGCAGAAATACATTCGTTAATGTCACATGCTATCTTATCGCCCACCGCATTCAATATTCAGCATTGGCGTTTTGTTCAGGTTGCCGATGTTGAAAAACGTCAACAAATACAAGTAGCCAGTTGGCAGCAAGCCCAAGTCTGCGATGCCTCTATGTTATTGGTGGTCTGTGCAGATTTAAATGCTTGGGAAAAACAACCAGAGCGTTATTGGCGTAATGCTCCCCAAGCTGTTCAAAATTTTCTACTACCCGCTATTGCTGATTACTACACCAACCACCATCAAGCACAACGTGATGAATGTTTTCGATCAGCAAGTATTGCTGCGATGAGCATTATGTTGCTTGCTAAAGAAATGGGCTATGACAGTTGCCCAATGGATGGGTTTGATTTCGATAAGGTCGCTAAAATCATTAATTTGCCACATGACCATATTATTACGATGATGATTACAATTGGAAAGAAAAAAGATAATGCGCGTCCTCGGGCAGGTCAGTTGCCACTCGATGAAGTGTTTACAGTCGATACTTTCTAAACCCAATCACATTATAGGTGGGTGCGCTTCCGAAGTGGTATTACGACCGTTACGTTTAGATTGATACAAGGCCCTATCCGCACGCTGAAGAAAGCTATCCACACCTTCCGACTTACAGTAAGTTGCGATACCAAATGACATCGTGATTTGGCCTAATGATACTTTACTGTCTTTACGATAAATTCGTTTTGCTAAAATTTCTTTACGAATGATTTCAGCAAGCGCTTTTGCATCTTCCATCGATGTACTCACCAATGTTATTGTAAATTCTTCACCGCCATAACGGGCAACAAAATCACGACCTTTAACAGTGGCCTTAATGATTTTGGCGACCACTTTTAAAACTTGATCACCTAACAAGTGGCCATGCTTTGCATTAAGGTCACGAAACAAATCTAGATCACAAAAAATAATAGATAAGTTACCTGCGGTTTGCTCGGCTTCTTGCACTGTCTGTTGTATCTGCTCATCGAAAGCCTTTCGATTTGATAAGCCTGTCAGACGATCTATTTTTGCTTCTTTTTTAGTATCTTCAATATCTGCTTTGATGACTTCTATATCGGCTATAGCGGCATTTAAACGTTCTGTTAATAGTTGACTAGATGACATGGCTTGTTTAGTTTCAACCATCACATTTTGAATCACATCTTGAATCTGCTCGCTCGGCAGACCGGGGTGAAGCTTTGCTAAGGCCTTGGCGAGTTGATCTGTCGATTGAGATGCTAAACTTGAACCTGTTTGGGCGAATTTTTGAATTTCTTGTAGCAAACGACGAAGATCAGCTCGCTGATCAATTAAGTTAAGTTCTACTTTGTCAGGGGCCAAGAAACGATCATAAAGCTCTATCGTACGTTGATTAGAGAATGTACCATGGCCAGCTAAATCGATATCTATCGTTTCGCTCAATTGCATGTTTGCATCAGAGACATACTCATACCAGACCGCATAGTTTTGCGGTGTCATCGCTATTTTGTGCTTAGTCATTAACGGTATCGCTAATCGCATGTACTCCGCTGACTTTTGGTGCTCTTCTTGTTGTCCCATATTCTCTCAACTCAAATATGGAAATGTTAACTGGTGATGTTAGCGGTTTCGAGCTGCTATCCTCAATCTCAGTGCATTTAACTTAATAAAACCCTCTGCATCTTGTTGATTGTATGCACCATCATCATCCTCGAATGTAGCAATCGTTTCATCAAACAAACTATTTTCTTCAGATGAACGACCTACAACAGTTACATTTCCTTTATACAACTTAAGCTTAACTAAACCGTTAACAGTTTTCTGTGATGCATCAATCATTTTTTGTAGCATTTCACGTTCTGGAGACCACCAATAACCGTTATAAATCAAACTGGCGTATTTAGGCATTAACTCATCTTTCAGATGGGCCACTTCGCGATCCAATGTGATTGATTCTATTGCACGATGTGCTGGCAACATAATCGTTCCAGCTGGGGTTTCGTAACAGCCTCTCGCTTTCATTCCCACATAACGATTTTCAACAATATCTAAGCGCCCAATTCCAT
>JBLIIN010000086.1:0-6671 GCA_047635075.1 Methylophagaceae bacterium
GATGTCAGCAATAGATAAGGAGGAGTGTCAAGAGGAAAGAGATTACGGGGGTCGTAATATTGATTCCTCAGAGTGGCAAACTGATGACTGCCAAATGCCAAGACTCTGTAATAATAAATACGATAGCTGTTATTTATCCTGTGGTGGGACGTTACGCTTGGGAGATTTCGAGCTCAAGGCCATAGAGACCGAAATCACTCAGGCTGATAAGCTTGAGATTGCTCCCGTCGATAGCAAGCCCTGCACTCTGGGCTCTGTTATAAAATGTTGCGAGGCCAAATACAACCAGTGTATCGTCGAACCACAACGAAGAAAATTATTAAGCAGCGGGCCTTATACCGAGCGAGCGCCTGAGCCAATGAAAGGACAAGCATCAGGTCCGACTGCGCCAACGGAGAGTAGTCAATTTAATTCAGAACAGTAATGCATCTACGGATAGCCAGCAGTAATTTGGTATAGAGGAGCAAGTGTGCAGACTCTAGAAATAAATGCTCCTCGCGTATATTTTTACACCAAAGCAACTCAGTAATCACCCAAGTTAAACCTTAAGAGAAGACGAAAATAAGATACCTTAGTTATAGGCGATTTGATTCTAATCATTCGTGGTCGTTCATAAGGAATTTTAAAATTAATGGGTGTAAAAGCGAGATAGGTAAATCTTAGCTGATTAAGGTATAGGTTACTACGAACTCACATCGAGTATCGTTACATTGGTTTTGTCTGGGCAAGGGATCGCATTATCAGCGTCACTAAGTTTTTCAGTTCTTTCTAGATGCAAAGATACGGAAAAGGTCAGGCGGTCTAAATCATGTCACGAAGTCGTAGTGTTTTTTAGCAGAAAATATGGTAAAACTGAATCTTAAAGCATCCCTGAAAATAAGCCTATATTTCGTATTTGTGATGAGGAATCACCCCAATGAAAACATCCTGTTTATTTGTTAAAGCACTAGAAAATGAAGGTGTCGAATATATCTTCGGTATCCCGGGTGAGGAAAATTTAGATTTTCTTGATTCCTTAAAAAACTCTCCTATCAGACTAATATTAACCCGCCATGAACAAGGCGCAGGCTTTATGGCGGCGACCTATGGACGATTAACGGGCAAGCCCGGTGTCTGTTTAGCTACACTCGGTCCCGGTGCGACTAATTTTGTTACTCCAGCAGCTTATGCTCAGCTCGGCGGTATGCCGATGCTGATGATCACTGGCCAAAAACCGATCAAATCGAGCAAGCAAGGCCAATTTCAAATTGTTGATGTCGTTAATATGATGCGGCCGATTACCAAATATACTAAGCAAGTGGTTCACGGTAGTAGTATTGCAGCAATGGTACGAGAAGCTTTTCGACTTGCGACGGAAGAACGCCCGGGTGCAGTACATATAGAACTGCCCGAGGATATTGCCGCTGAAGATGCCAATGATAGAATCTACCAAGTGGCGACGACACGCCGGCCTGATGCCGATAATTCTGCAATAAAAGCCGCCGTTAAAATGCTTAAAGAAGCCAAAATGCCACTATTATTAGTGGGAGCCGGAGCGAACAGAAAAAGAGCTAGTCGTGCCTTGACCACCTTTATTGAAAAAACAGGCATTCCATTTTTTAATACCCAGATGGGCAAGGGTGTGATCGACGAACGTCATCCTGCTTATCTTGGCACAGCAGCTTTATCAGACCACGATTTTCTTCACTGTGCAATTGAGCGTGCCGACTTAATTATTAATGTTGGCCACGATCTTATTGAAAAGCCGCCGTTTGTTATGGAAGAAGGTGGCTCAAAAGTAATCCATGTTAATTTCCAGCCGGCCCAAATTGATCCCGTTTATTTTCCTCAGCTGGATGTTGTAGGTGATATTGCCACGTCAATTAATCGTTTTGCCGACACATTAGAGCCTCAGGAAAGTTGGGATTTTAGTTACTTTTATCGCGTCAAAGAAGAAGTCCAAAAACGCTTATCACGCTATAGTAGAGATACTCGGTTTCCAGTATTGCCACAAAGTGCCGTTCATACTATTCGTGAATTACTCAATGAAGATGGTATTTTAACTTTAGATAACGGAATATATAAGGTCTGGTTTGCTCGTAACTACCTGTGTTATCAAAATAACTCTCTATTGTTAGATAATGCCCTAGCAACAATGGGCGCGGGTTTACCATCAGGTATGTTGGCAAAATTGATCAACCCAGATAGGAAAGTCATCAGTGTTTGTGGCGATGGTGGCTTCATGATGAATTCACAAGAAATGGAAACAGCCGTAAGATTAGGGCTCGATCTTGTTGTTATTATTCTTAATGATAATGCTTACGGAATGATCAAATGGAAACAAGAAGGCATGGGCTTTGATAACTTTGGCCTTGACTATAATAACCCAGACTTTGTTAAATATGCTGAGAGTTATGGTGCGCAAGGCTATAAACCGACAAGCCATGCCGAATTCACTGAAACACTGGCAACAGCAATAGAAACAAAAGGCGTACATTTGATTGATTTAGCAGTCGATTACTCGTTAAATCACGCTATTTTGCATGATGCTTTGAAAGCAAAAATTTGTATTTTATAAGGGCAATAACAACATGAATAAGGTTGAACACTTTTCCTTAATGCTAGCTGGCAGTAATAAACGTAATAACCATCAAATCGAGGTAAAGTCACCTTATGATAACCAACTACTTGCGACCGTTGAAACAGCTGAGTTATCAGATATAGAGCAGGCGCTAAGGACAGCGCATGCTTTGTTTTCTGATCGAAAAAAATGGCTATCAGTCGCTGAAAGAATCGCTATTTTAGGGCGTGCCGTGACACTAATGGAAGCCCAAGCTGAAAGTTTAGCAAAAGGCTCAGCACAAGAGGGCGGTAAACCATTATTGGATTCACAAGTGGAAATGGTTCGATGCATTGACAGTATTCGCTTATGTGCTGATGCCCTGCGCCATGATGTGGCTAGGCCGGTGCCAATGGGAATTAATCCGGCCTCAGCGCACCGTTTTACTATTATGAATAAAGAGCCAATTGGTGTTGTTGTGGCTGTGAGTGCTTTTAATCACCCCTTAAATCTAATTGCCCATCAAGTGGGACCTGCAATTGCAGTCGGTTGCCCCGTTATCGTAAAACCAGCAGAGAATACCCCACTATCTTGTTTAAGACTGGTCAATATTTTCCATCAAGCAGGGTTACCTGCCGAATGGTGCCAAGTTTTATTACCTGAGAATCATGATGTAGCTGAAGCGTTGGTTACCGATCCAAGAGTCGCTTTCTTTAGCTTTATTGGTAGCGCTAAAGTGGGCTGGTATTTACGGTCTAAGTTAGCGCCCGGCACACGTTGTGCCTTAGAACATGGCGGTGTGGCCCCTGTTATTATGACAGCAGATGCTGATATTAAAAGTGCGATTCCAGCTTTGGCTAAAGGAGGCTTTTATCATGCAGGTCAGGTCTGTGTGTCAGTGCAGCGGATTTATGTGCATGAATCCATTGCTCGAGAAGTAGCAGAAAGTCTGGCTATAGCCGGACAAAACATGGTGGTTGGAGATCCACTTTCCGATAAAACAGAAGTCGGGCCCTTGATTAGAGAGAGTGAAGTTGAGCGTGTCGAAGCATGGGTACAAGAAGCGATTATCGGTGGAACAGAAGTATTGTGTGGTGGACATCGCTTACCAAACCATTGTTATGCGCCAACAGTATTATTTAACCCGCCAAAAGAAAGCAAAGTGTCTAATGCAGAGATTTTTGGCCCAGTTGTGTGTGTTTATCCCTTTGACGACCTAGATCAAGCAATTTCTGATGCCAACAGTTTAGACGTGGCCTTCCAAGCATCGGTTTATAGTGCCAATATTGATAATGCAATGTATATCTCTGATCGTTTGGCAGCATCCGCGGTGATGATCAATGAACATACCGCATTTCGAGTTGACTGGATGCCTTTCGCTGGTTTACGGCATTCAGGTCTAGGGACGGGGGGGGTGCCGTACACCATAGATGATATGCAGGTTGAAAAAATGATTGTGATTACATCAAAGAGTATTCGTTAAGGTACGAAAAATAACAAAAAGCTTGATTCCAAGTTATATTTTCTTTATATTTTCTTCTTATGATTTTCTCAGTCATGATAAGGAAGAAAAATGTTAACAGAGCGCCAACAAGACACTTACGATTTTATTGTCCGTTATATTAAGAAAAATGGTCGTTCGCCGCTATTATCAGAAGTAGCCCAAGGCATTGGATTATCGTCACAAGGCTCAGTGCATAATTATATTCAAGCCTTAGTCAATGAGGGCTTGCTTACTCGCTTGGTAGGTCGGTCACGTGGCTTAAAACTCAACAAAGCGCTAGAACAAGATTCGACCATTGTGAAATTACCGGTGATGGGTAGAATAGCGGCCGGTCGTTTGATTGAAGCTGTTCCAGATGAAGATGAAATTGATCTCGGTGGAATGTTTGCGGGTAAAGGTCGTTTTGTACTCAAGGTCAATGGGGACTCGATGATCAATAAAGCCATTATGTCCGGCGATTGGGTTGTGGTGCAGTCGCAACAGACTGCAAATCATGGTGATATCGTTGTCGCCTTAGTTGATGGCTTTGATGCCACACTAAAAACTATTCTATTCAATGATGAGAAAACAATCACTCTAATGCCCGCGAATGATGACTATGAGCCTGTAACATTGCCCGCTGAACGCATCAGTATACAAGGCGTTATTGTCGGCCAACTACGGACTTATTAAATTAGATTAAGTTGACTTAATCGTATCTGGGCAGCGCTAGTTAAGTGCTATTGTTGAGGATGATATTAACGGCTACTTCATTGTCTAAGTCAGTATAACGTGGCTGTTAGTCTCGACAGTATGGCAGCAGAAGCAATTGAATAAACGACCAGTAATACTCAATGCGATAGTGCTGTGCTTGATACCTAAAGAGCATTAAAAAACAGTGTGACGCAGTTAAAGGACAAGCGTCGAGAACTCACTTATAATACTGATTATGAAAACACTTTTTAATATAAAAGGCATTGCATTAATTTGGCTGTTAGCTCTGACTCTAGCGGCCTGTAATGCTTCCGGCCCGACGGTTAAAGTGGCATCTGTTGAGCCTCCAATTGATATCAAGCCAGAACAACGAGATACCGAGAGTAAAACGGAATGGCAAGAGAGCTACGGGACTAAGCAAGAATTAACACCGAATAGCTTATCAGCGTTAAGAGCGGAGCCTGAGGAAGATGTCTGGCAGCGTGTAAGAGCGGGCTTTGTTATGACGCCGGCCTCACCTTTAAATAAACCAACACAAAAACAGTTAAACCGCTTTTTAAAGAATCGAAAGTACCTCGATACGATGTCAAAGCGAGCGAGACCTTACTTACACCATATTGTTTCTGAACTTGATAAACGCAATATGCCAATGGAAATTGCATTGTTACCTGTCATAGAAAGCGGCTTCAAACCTTATGTTTATTCAAGCAGTGGTGCAGCAGGCATTTGGCAGTTTATGCCGGCAACAGGCAGAGTCTTCGGTCTGGAACAAAATGGCTGGTATGACGGCCGAAGAGATATCGTCGCTTCAACAGACGCCGCCTTAGATTATCTTCAAAAGCTATATGGTGACTTTGGTGATTGGCAATTGGCCCTTGCGGCCTATAATGCCGGTGAAGGTAGAGTTGGCCGAGCAATTAGAAAAAATATAAAAGCGGGCAAAAACACAGACTTTTGGTCTTTAGACTTACCGGCGGAGACGACGGCATATGTTCCCAAACTAATGGCGGTATCCCACTTAGTATTTCAACCGAGCCACTATGGGATGACATTACGACCAATCGAAAATAAACCGGTTTTTGAGGTTGTTGGAACAGGTTCACAAATAGATTTAGCTTTAGCGGCTGAGTTAGCGGGAATTACCAGTGATGAACTTTACCAATTTAACCCTGGCTTCAATTATTGGGCAACGCAGCCCGAGGGCCCACATGAAATTGTATTGCCAATAGCAAAGATTGACATTTTCAAACGCAAATTAGCGGCGTTACCAATAAAAGACCGGATGCAATGGCAACGTCATAAAATTAAGCAAGGCGAGTCATTAGGTGTTATTGCTGAAAATTATAAGACGTCGGTGTCGGTTTTAAAAAAGACCAATAAATTAGCATCGAATAATATTCGCGCTGGTCGACATTTATTAATTCCGGTGTCAGTAGGCAAAGCGAGTGACTTCGTTAGCCAAGGCAAGGTCGCTAAAAAAAAGGTTGCTAAAAAACCAAAAAACAGTAGAAAAGTCGTTCATATTGTTGAAAAAGGTGATACCTGGTGGGACTTAGCTAATAACTATGATGTGGGGGTTAGACAGCTAGCAAGTTGGAATGGCAAACTCCCAAGAGACACCTTAAGCCTAGGTCAAAAACTAACCGTCTGGTCTTCGGATATTCAAATAAGTTCAAAGCAATTGAAAGCGATTGATTATCAGATTAAAACGGGAGACTCATTATGGAAAATTTCGAAGCAGTTTGATGTGAGTGTGGCCCAAGTCAGAGAATGGAATGGCTTAAGCACAAGGGCGCTGTTAAAACCGGGACAAACCTTAAAACTATTCTTAGAAAACAGTATCTAAGATTAGCTACCGCCTTTAAAGTTATTTTGGCGCCAAGCCTCATAGCTAATCACGGCAACAGAATTAGATAAATTCAAGCTACGATTGGA
>JBLIIN010000087.1:0-6638 GCA_047635075.1 Methylophagaceae bacterium
TACAAGTTATTCAATAACTGCCTTAGACTCCGTTTTTGAGCTTAAGTTTAAGGCTGCTTAAATAATACTTGGAGATAGGTTTTATACTGCTCTAAATACGTTTCGACCGCATCTCGCTCAGGCATGATTCTGGCCATGATGTAAGCGCCCTCTAATGTCGTTAAGAATAGGCCGGCGACTTGCTCAGGGTTTATGTCAATCACAGGTCGGTAAACAGCCATGATCTCTTTTAGTTTATTACTGAACTTGTCTTTCCATTCTTGCATAGTGGACGACACCATCTCTTCAATTTCTTTATCCACAAGTTGGTTTTCATAACAATAGCTAGCGTAGAGGCAACCAATTTCTTCTTGTTCTAATTGTGCATGTTGCTCTTGAATCAAGCCGACAAAAATCAATAGTTGTTGTAAGGGATCGTTGCTTAATTTATTGGCTTTTGCAAAGTAATCGATAAGAGTATCTAATTTACTATTAGAAAATTTCTCAATCATCGCCTTTGCAAGATGCTTTTTAGAGGGGAAATGATAAAAGAATGTGCCTTTAGTTATCCCTACTTGAGCAATTACTTGATCGATGGGAGTGGCAACATGACCTTGACTAATCGCTAGTCCCATTGATGTTTTTAAAATCTTATCGCGTGTTATGTTTCCATCTCTTGGCATTTCCTACCTCGTTTTGCACTGTTGATAGCTTAGCATTTTTAAACTCGTACTAAGACTTATAAGCTTTACTATAGCCGGATTTAACCCTTTTTTCCAATCGCATTATCAGCAGGCGATTAAATCCTATGTTTTATTTTATACCAACTGGTTGACAAAGAAAGTGATTGGCGTAATATAAATCTATACCAACCAGATGGTATAAAATAAAAATTACTTGGAGATGCCAGCATGATAAAAATATTTAAAATACAAACTGAAATACATGTTGATAAGAGCAATACTTGGAATGTCGTTAGTAGCTCATTTTTTGTCAGGGACTTTCTACCTGAAATTTACAAAAATGTTGTGGCATTAAACTTCCGTTACCTCACAGTTCAGAAAAATGGGTTAGATATCCTGCCTGCTTATGTTATCCGTAATAACAGAATCCACTGGAAGCGTAATGAAGGTGTTGGTATTGAATTAACTAAAAGCAGCTTAAATGTCACTATTAACCATATCGAAATTAACTTAGAAACACAAAAAGACCATACCTTAGTCAGTCTTGAGGTCGAATACAACAACCCGTTTGGTCTCAACTTTATGCTGGCTAACAAAGTAATTAAATCTCTTTTTAGTCACAAACTTATTGTGCTGAAACAAGACTTTGAAACCAGGAAACAGAGCAGAACTAACTTAGAGTCCAACTTTGGTTACCCGGTTTTTTGAGATCATGACCATATATGATGACGTCTAATAGTCCCTAATTCATTAGGGCTTACTCCCAAGCACATCATTTATCATGAACGTAAGGATCCTCCTTACATCTTTAGGACAATCAGAGAGAAATCCCTCTCCACCCCTCTCTCTGATTTGTTTTAATTTTTCTCAGAACTCCCTGTCTTTCCAAAAGGTCTTGACTATGTCAACTAACGTTGATTTTATGCTACCTAACCTTGATGACTTAGATGGCTTAACGTTCACCAACATCCTCGTTGCTGTCGATGATATTATTTACTAAGATGGGATTATAATCACTAATGCAGGTGAATTAATTGCTAAAGCAGTGTTGGCTTCAGAGATGGGTGCGAAAGCGGCAGATATTGGGATGACGATTCGCCCATATCCTACCTTGTCGGAGACTTTAGGCTCTATAGCTGAAATAGCCGAAGGCAACATTACTGACTTGATGCCTCCTAGAAACACACTGCATTCTAAATAATTAGTCAGAGACTTTTTTGATTGCAATTAATTTATTGTCATCGTCAAATTTTATGCTGAAATACCCGCTCACGCCTTGTTGATTGATGAATGATCGGATAACGCGCGCCGGGAATTGAAGCTTTTGTCCATTGTCAGCGACGACGATGACAAAGTGCGCTATTCCGCGATAGTATCGAGACGCTTCATCGGCGTTTATTGCCAATCTAAAGTGTAGTTCAGATGCCATCTCTTATCAACTCAGCAAAGCTTAGCGCTAATTGTTCAATAACGGCTTGTGCTTCAGCTTGTTGATAAGGCACGGATTCCCCTTGTCCCCAGACAGGAGCAGGCCAACTTTCATCAGCACGATAACGAGCAATGTGGTGGATATGTAATTGACTAACAACGTTACCAAGAGCTGCCACATTCATTTTGTCAGCACTGACTAGCTCGGTTAATTGTTGTGCAACAAAAGCAGACTCCCTCATCAATTGCTGTTGTTCATCGAAGGTCATTTGATAACTTTCAGTTATCCCTTCTTTTCTTGGCACTAGCACTACCCAAGGGTAACGGGCGTCATTCATCAGCCGCACATCACAAAGGCTAAATTGGCCAATCGATAAAGTATCATCGGCTAAACGGGAATGTAGGTGATACATTATGCCGCTGCTAGATATTTAGTCACAATTTCATACACATCAGCTGATAAGTTTGGCTGCTGTGCGATGCTGTCTAGTGCTTTTCTCATCAAGTCTTGGCGCTGAACATCATATTGACGCCATGAGTTGAAAGCCCCGAGTTGTCTGGCGGCTATTTGGGGATTTAATTTATCTAATACTAGAATTTGTTGTGCTAGAAACTGATAACCTGAGCCATCAGCCGCATGGAAATTGACCGGGTTATTCCGGCAGAACTGACCGATAAGTGCGCGTACATTGTTTGGGTTTTTCATACTGAAAGCAGGATGCTTCATCAACCCTTTTACCCTAATTAAGGTATTTGGCAAATTAGACTGTGCTTGAACTGCTAGCCATTTATCAACCACTTGTTTGTCGTGTTGCCATTGCTCATAAAAAGCACGAAGAGCATGTTCACTCTCGGGCCCAACCTGGCCAACTAAACTTGTTAACCCCGCCAACGTGTCCGTCATATTATCCGCTTGCTTCATTTGTTTTAAGCAGCGTTGTGTCTGCATTGGATCACCTGAAACCAGCAAATAATCTAAGCAAATATTTTTCAAGCTTCGTTTTGCCATGGCATCAGCATTAAATGCATAGGCTTCTTTAGTCGTTAGTGCAGAATATAATTTAGAAAACTGTGGCTTTAACTTGACTGCGAATTCTTTTTTAACGAAACTTCTTGCTGTATGAATCGCATCAACATCCGCCAGTGTCTGTTGTGCTGCCAAGTAGTTTTCCGAGGGTAATATCAGCATTTTTGCAACAAGGGCTGGTTCTGATTCAGCGTCTGCGAGCACTTTACTAAATTGTTCAATTAACTCCATAGGTAAAATGAGCTTATTGCCTTGTTTTACGACGGCTACTAATTGCAATAAGGTATTGATCAATAATTGTTGACCCGCATCCCATCGACTAAAACTATCAGTATCGTTAGCCATTAAAAAAGCAAGTTCAAAATTCGAACGCATTAAATCTACTTTAACTGGCGCAGAAAAACCTCTAAGTAAAGAAAGCACTGGCTCGGACTTGATGTTAATAAATGTAACTTGCTGTTCTTGCTCTGTTATCGACAATATTTGTGTTTCATTTTGGCTTGGCTCAGTTTCACCTAACTGTTGCAGTTCAACATGGTTGCCCTGCTTATCTAATAATCCTATTGCAACTGGAATATGAAAAGGGGCTTTTTGTTGCTGATCGGGGGTAGCTGGACAATCTTGTTTAAGACTAATAATAAATTGTTGGCGAACGACATCATATTCTGTTGTAACCGTTAGTTTCGGTGTACCTGCCTGTGAATACCAGCGCTTGAATTGAGTTAAGTCTACATTATTGGCATCTTCAATCGCTTTGACGAAATCATCTGTCGTCACTGCTTGACCATCGTGTCGATCAAAATAAAGGTCTGTCCCCTTTCTAAAACCTTCCTCACCGACAATGGTCTTAATCATACCAACCACTTCTGCCCCTTTTTCATAAATAGTGACAGTATAAAAATTACTGATTTCAATGAATGAGGCCGGCCTCACTGGATGTGCCATTGGACCAGCATCTTCAGCAAACTGCATAGTGCGTAGTTGATTCACGTCCTCGATACGTTGCACCGCAGCTGAATTCATATCAGCACTAAATTGCTGGTCCCGTAACACGGTAAAGCCTTCTTTTAAACTCAACTGGAACCAATCACGACAGGTCACTCGATTACCTGACCAGTTATGAAAGTACTCATGGCCCACGATGCTTTGAATAGTGTAATAATCTCGATCAGTTGCTGTCTCTGGACTGGCCAGAACACAGGCAGAATTAAAGACATTCAAGCCTTTATTCTCCATCGCACCCATATTAAAGTCGTTTACCGCCACAATCATAAAGACATCGAGATCATATTCTCGGCCGTACGTTTCTTCATCCCACACCATCGCTTGCTTTAATGATTTCAGGGCATGGTCACATTTATGACTGTTTTCAGAATCAACATAAATTTCCAATGCGACAGTTCGGCCTGACATTGTGACAAAACTATCTTTTTGGCGGTGCAAGTCTCCGGCTACAAGGGCAAACAGATAAGCCGGTTTTGGATGTGGATCATGCCAACGAACCCAATGCCTACCATCATCAAATTGTCCTTGTTCATCCAAATTGCCATTTGACAACATAATGGGACATTCGGCTTTGTCGGCCGCAATTGTTATAGTGAATACTGACATCACATCAGGACGATCTGGATAATAGGTGATGCGTCTAAAACCTTGTGCTTCGCACTGGGTACAGAGCAAACTACCCGAGTGATACAGACCCTCTAGGATGGTATTTTGATCAGGGTGAATGAGCGTTTCTATTTCTAAATTAAATTTATCCGGAACAGCTGAGATCAATAAGTTTGTATCAGTCCGCTGATACTCATTGCCTTGTAGTGTGCGACCCTCTAACTTTATCGAGACCAGTTCCATCTGCTCACCATCCAGAATGCAATCCCCCCCCTGTCCCTCTGGATTCCGTCTCATCGATAAGATGCTCCGTACTTTTGTATCTGATCTGTTCAGATCAAAATGCAATGACACACTATCAATCAGATAGTTTGGAACTTGGTAGTCGGCTAAAAAAGTTTCTTTTGGGACTGAGTTAATAGACATAACGGCACTCGATAATAGATTAAAAATCATCTAGGCTTTTGACAGACCAGACTTCATAAGCAGGGACTTCGTAGGGGTGACAGTCGACTAAAGTTTGCAGTATTGCTTTAATATGCTGGCTTTGACAGAGCATTTCAACCCTGTATTCGGCAACTTTTTCAATCTTGTTGCTTTGACCGATAAAAGGTTGACTCCCGTGAAGTGGCCTAAACTGACCTTGTCCTAATGTTTCCCACGCACAGCATTCATAACCGCCATATTGCCCGGCACCTTGGGCAAATAACGCATCTTTCACCCTTTCTTTGTGACTGTTGGGAACAAAAAAGACGAGTTTATAGTGACTTAGTCCTTGAGCGGCCATTTTTGACCGATGCCATTGCCAGACTCAGTATAAACAGCTTTGTCTTTAGGAGAAAAGGATACTGCTTGGATTACAACACCGGGTCTTAATGCGTCACGGCGGGCTGCTCGCCAGCACTCTAACTTATCTCCAGTTGCTACTTGCCACAAGCAAATCCGTTGAGAAGGATGTCCGGTCACTAAATATTGATGATTTGCAGAAAAATCAACCGCCGACGTAGTCGT
Organism: Methylophagaceae bacterium; assembly: GCA_047635075.1. GTDB lineage: Bacteria > Pseudomonadota > Gammaproteobacteria > Nitrosococcales > Methylophagaceae. The sequence goes on from JBLIIN010000087.1 coordinate 5,740, forward strand.
TTTAAATGATGGGAAGTCGGGTAGCGACATATCTTTGGGCCATGCAGAAGTTCTCAAGGTATATTCTTTATCACCCGTTTTTATATTCCAAAAATGGGTTTGATCATTACCCGCGCCCGTCAATGCATACCCGCCCTTGGGATAAAATGAGACGATATTGACACCCGTCTCATGTTTCCATTTACGAAGTTGCTTACCACTGTCTAAACTCCACAATCTAGCCATCTTGTCATCACCGCCCGTCAGCGCATATTGACCACTAGGGGAAATTGCAACCGCGTTAATCAGTTGATCGATTGGAGCGCCCACTGGTTTTCCATCATGTCTTAGAATATGTACAACACGATTTTCAATAACATCAAAATAGACAGCGGTTCTATCTTGTAAAGCTAGCAACACATAGTCACCCTGTTTGGATAAGGTCATCGCTTTAATTCTAACGGGGAAAGTAAGCCGCACCATTGGCTTACCATTCGCCATTTCCCACAAAACAATCGTATCAACTTCTGCTGTGGCAGCGACTTTTCCGTCGGCCGAGAATGCAACAGATGTTGTGGTACCAGCTTCGCCAGCCGTGTTTTGCCAGCTATATATCACCCGGTTTTTTTCTATATGCCACAATTTAGCCGGACCATCGGTATCACCGACCAATACATATTTCCCATTGGGTGAAAATGCCGCAGCGTAGCTACTTAATTCACTATGCGCCCACTCTTTATCTGCTTGACGTTCTGAAAAACACGCTGATAACAGCGACGTCAGCATTAGAATAAGTGTTAGTCGCAATGCCATGATACTTATGATTTAGGCAGTGTTACGCCTTGCTGGCCCTGATATTTACCCTTGCGGTCAGCGTAGGAGGTTTCGCACACTTCATCTGATTCAAAAAATAACATTTG
>JBLIIN010000088.1:0-6638 GCA_047635075.1 Methylophagaceae bacterium
AGCGAATCTTTTCCGATTCTTCAGCACCTTGTGAACGCAGTTCACTCGCCACTCTTTCTCGCTCAGCTTCCATACGTGTAAAAACAGATGAACTAACTTCACTTGGTAAATCGATGCGTTTAATGCGTACGCTAACAATTTCTATACCGAAATTTTTAGCTATCATATTCGCTGATAACATCATATCAGAAACCAATGTCGCTCGGTCGCCCGACACGACTTCCTTAATTGTTCTCTTTCCGAACTCGCCTCTTAGGCCATCTTTAGCTATTTGAGTAATACGTGATTGAGCTCGAGCCTCATTGCCTCCCATTGACTCAAAGTATGTTGCCACATCAGCAATACGCCAAAGAACAAATGAATCGACCATTACATTTTTCTTTTCACCCGTTAAGTAACGAGCGGGGGTTGCATCTAGGGTCAAAACACGTCCATCAAAGCGTCTTACATTATTCACAAATGGAATCTTAAAGTGAATTCCGGCCTCATAATCAGCACGTTCGATCTGTCCAAGGCGTAATAGAATTGCTTTTTCACGCTCTTCAACGAAAAAGATAGAAGAACTCACAAGAATGAACGACGCAATCACTAAAAAGATAATAATATTAATACGTGCCATTTTAACGACCTCCTCTGATGCGGGCATCAGTAGGCATTTGCCCCATTGATGATGAATTGGATGATGATGAAGAGTTTTGCATGTTGTCGAGACTCATGTTACCTCGACCAGCTGTTGACCCTGCGCCTCGCATTTTATCTAATGGTAAATAGAGCATATTGTTACTGCTCTTCTCAACATCTATCATGACTTTTTGACTCTGGGAATAAACAGACTCCATTGCATCTAAGTAGAGTCTTTCGCTGGTGATAGCTGGTGCTTTTTCGTACTCATTCATTACTTGTAAGAATCGGCTAGTCTCACCTTCCGCTTTTGCAATAATCTGGCTTTTATAGGCTTCGGCTTCTTGAACTAAGCGGAAAGCACCACCTCGTGCTTTTGGCACAATGTCATTTGCATAAGCTTCTGCTTCATTTTTTTGACGTACTTCGTCCTCTCGTGCTTTAACAACATCGGCAAAAGCTGATTGCACTTGTTCGGGCGGCTGGACGTCGATCATGTTAACACTGGTGACCTCAAGTCCTGTTTCCAAGTCATCCAGCATACCTTGTAAAACACTACCAGTTCGACTAGCGACCTCACTTCGGCCTTCAGTCAAAACAAAATCCATAACAGACTGGCCGACGGTTTCTCTAACGGCACTTTCCGTCATTTGGCGTAAGGTTAGATCTGGATTTCTAACGTTGAACAAATAGAAAGCAGCATCTTTAACCTTGTACTGCACTTCAATCTTGAGATCAACAATGTTTTCATCTTTAGTCAACATTAAGGATTCAGAAAGAATCCCACTGCCTGTTCGACCCGTCGTCGATCGATAACCTATTTCAGCATTTCTACTTTGGGCCACATTCACAATTTCTACTCGTTCAATGGGACCTGGGATATGCCAGTGTGGACCGGGATCTGTTATTTCTTGGTATTGGCCAAAACGCATCACCACTCCCTTTTCTGCCGGGTCGATAATGTAAATCCCCGATAGCATCCAGACAATAAAGGCGACAAGCAAGGCAAGTCCAATTCCTGCTGTGCCTCCGTTTGAACTACCACCATCATCTGATGAACTACCGCCACCGAAAATTCCAGCAAATTTACGTTGCATTTTCCGCATTACTTCATCAATATCTGGTGGACCTTTATCACTGCGGTTACCGTTGCCCCAAGGGTCTTTATCACCTTTTCCAGGTTCGTTCCAAGCCATTTAGCACTCCAAGCTGAGAAATATTAGTTTTAAAATAGTACAAGAGGTTATTTTACGGACATAAACAACATTTTGGAACCGTTGATTAGTTCTTAAATAAACAAATGTTACAAATTAAGGCTTTAAAAAGCACAGAAAGTTCATAAAAAAGGTCCCCGAGTGAGAAACTGAGGTAATTAAAATTATATCCAGCTAGGCCAAGATGCCAAACGAGGGTCAAAATAGGCTCTGTCTGCTCAGTGAGTATGACGCGTGAATACAACCGGGTGTTCAGTCTCTTTCTCAAATAATGCAATGGCTATTTTTCCATCGTCTCGAGATACAGTGTACTCCAACACATAATCAGTGTTTGGCGTAATTACAATGTCAGTAAGTCTAATTTCTTGAATGTCACGGCCTATGTGATCACGGACATAAATGGTATTGCTGCCTGCTGGATCTAAAAGCGTTTCACGTCGATAGTGACTATTTTTCCCTGCATCCATTTGACTTTGAACATTGGCATCATCTCTAACGCCATTGATTAAAACAAAGCCATCTGGTTTTTGTACTAAGGAGACTAAAGCCCAACTTTCTTTGCCTGTAAAATCAACCGGTTCTCGTGAATTAGGATAAGATTGGAAAGCAGAACAGGCCGTCAATGTTAAGGTAACCATCGCTATGAGAATCGTTTTCATCTTCACTCCTAAAATTTGGGCTAACATCTAGATACTACATGAGTATAAACGGTTAACGTTATGATATGGTGGTTATAGTTATAGTTTTAGTTATAGTTTTATTTCTATCTATCTTTTTACATTACGTCATGATGATTATACGGTAGTTCCTCAGGAAAATATTCTTGTAAAACTTGTCTTAGTAAAGCTATGCCTTCGCCTGATTGTGCTGAAAGCCATACTCGCCAAATTTTTCCATCTTTATTTCGATCGATTCTTGCTTGATGATTATCTAACTTGTCGATCTTGTTACAGACAATAACTTGCGGTACAGCATCTGCTTCGATTTCATGCAGCACTTCGTTGACATGCGACATCAATTCTTCTTTATCTTCTGCCCCGGCATCAACAACATGTAGTAATAACGCCGCACTACGAGTTTCTTCAAGCGTAGAACTGAAAGATTCAACTAAATCATGAGGAAGTTTTCTAATAAAACCAACCGTATCAGCCATGATTAATGCTTGCGTTTCCATGAGCTTGAGACGACGTAGTGTCGGATCTAATGTGGCGAAGAGCCTATCATCAGCATAAACATCTGATGTGGTCATACGATTAAACAATGTTGACTTACCCATGTTGGTATAGCCCACTAAGGATATTACCGGTATGTCTGCCCGTTGCCGTGAACGCCTACCTTGTTCACGTTGCGAACGGACTTTAGTCAGTTGCTTTTTGAGTGTTTTAATTCTTTGGCCAAGTAATCGTCTATCTGTTTCAAGCTGAGTTTCACCTGGACCACGCAGACCTATCCCCCCTTTTTGCCTCTCTAAATGCGTCCACCCCCGAACGAGGCGAGTCGATAAATGTTTGAGTTGGGCTAACTCGACCTGTAATTTACCTTCATGAGACCGGGCACGCCGAGCAAATATGTCCAAGATCAAACCCGTTCTCGCAATAACACGGCAATGTAGCCTAGCTTCGAGGTTTCTTTCTTGGCTTGGTGATAATTCATGGTTAAAAATGACTAATGCCGCTTTACTCGCGACAACATGTTCTTTTATTTCATCGACCTTACCAGTACCAGCAAAGAATTTCGGATCTGGTGCACGCCGCTTGCCATGCACAATAGTGGATATTCCCGCACCCGTAGAACTTACAAGCTCTATAAACTCTTGCTCAGATTCATCAAAATTACGATCATTAAAATTAAGATGGACTAGAACGGCATATTCTTTGGTTTTCGCATTCTCAAATGCGGCGTTGCTACCTGGACGATCAAACAATAAATTGTTCCTCACTATTGTTGGTTATTCAATCTCAACATTATGCGCAGGGACAATGGTTGAAATCGCATGTTTGTAGACCATTTGATTAATGGAATTCTTGAGTAATATAACAAATTGATCAAATGAATCAATTTGGCCTTGTAGTTTTATGCCGTTAACAAGATAAATAGAGACAGCTACATTCTCTCGTCTCAGCGCATTTAAAAAAGGGTCTTGTAGTGATTGAGCTTTTGTCATTTCTCTCTCCGGCTTATGCTCTTGCGCTGTTTGTCAAAAAGTTTAAAATCAAAAATAACCATTTTAAATAGACAAAGGAAATCGTCAAGCTTTAATTCACTAATTCAGGAATTTTGTCACTTAAAAAAGATATGATTTGATCCATTGGTAAACCTTTGCCTGTATCAAACCAGGTACCATCCTCTTGAGCTCTGAGCCAAGTCAGTTGCCTTTTTGCCATTTGCCTAGTGGCAATAATGGCTTTTTCTATTGCTTCATCAAGATCGTATTCATCGGATAAGTGTCGCCACAACTGCCGATAGCCTACAGCACGTATGGCTGGTAAAGCCGTATGACAATCTTTGTCCTGATATAAAGCGTTGACCTCCTCAAGGAATCCATTAGCCATCATTACTTGATAGCGCTTAGCGATACGAGCATGTAATACACTTCTATCAAAAGGACTCACTATTACCTTAGTAAGACGGTAAGGTATTTCTGATTGTGATGATTGGGTGAGTTCTGTTAATGATTTCCCCGTGATCTCGTACACTTCCAAGGCACGCTGTAGTCGTTGCGGGTCATTTTGGTGAATACGCTTTGCTGAAACAGGATCCACTTGCATCAAACGGTTATGCAAACTTTTTAAGCCACCTTGAGCTATTTGCTGATTTAATCTGGCACGAATAGCCTTATCCGCGACAGGTAAGTCGGCTAGACCTTGTTGTAGAGCTTTGAAATAAAGCATCGTACCACCCACCAAAACCGGTATTCTACCTCGGTTTGTGATATCTGCCATCAGTATCAGAGCATCTCGTCTGAAGTCACCGACTGAGTAGTGCTGTGTAGGTTCTATAATGTTAACTAGATGGTGAGGATACTTTGCTAGTAAAGATGGTGAAGGCTTTGCTGTTCCAATATCCATACCTCTGTAAACGAGTGCGGAATCAACACTAATTATTTCGGCGGGATACGATGAAACTAATTGCAGTGCTAAATCTGTTTTACCCGCAGCCGTCGGGCCCATGATGAAGAGCGCCGGCGGTTTGTCCTTTTTTAGAACTGTCTCAATCAACCCTGCTTCATCGAATCGAAGAACTCAGCATTAATTTTAGTGGCTTTTAAGCGATCCATTAAGAATTCCATCGCATCAACCGGTTCCATTGGCGCCAATATTTTGCGTAAGACCCAGAGTTTATGCAAATCACCATCATTAGTCAGCAGTTCTTCACGGCGTGTGCCCGATCGTGTAACGTTAATTGCTGGATAAATACGACGATCCGCTAATTTACGTTCTAATTGAAGTTCCATATTACCGGTGCCTTTAAACTCTTCAAAGATAACTTCATCCATGCGAGAACCTGTTTCGACCAAGGCAGTGGCTATAATTGATAAGCTGCCACCTTCTTCGATGTTTCGTGCAGCCCCAAAGAACCGCTTTGGCCGTTGTAGTGCATTGGCGTCGACACCACCCGATAACACCTTACCAGACGATGGCGCAACAGTGTTGTAAGCGCGTGCTAATCGTGTAATAGAATCAAGTAAAATCACTACATCGTGTTTGTGTTCTACAAGACGTTTGGCTTTTTCGATGACCATTTCAGCGACTTGTACATGACGTGAAGCGGGCTCATCAAAAGTACTTGAAACAACTTCACCTTTAACCGAACGTTGCATTTCAGTAACTTCCTCAGGGCGCTCGTCGATTAACAGCACAATTAAGTATGCATCAGGATGATTTGCGGCAATTGATTGTGCAATTGATTGCAAAATCATTGTCTTACCTGTTTTGGGGGGTGCAACGATTAAAGCACGTTGACCTTTACCTATAGGTGCGGCCAAATCAACAACACGGGGAGTTAGATCCTCTGTGCTTCCATTACCCCGCTCTAATGTGAAGCGCTCGTTGGGAAATAAGGGCGTTAAATTTTCAAATGGGACTTTATTTTTAGTGTTCTCTGGTTTTTCGAAGTTGATTTCTTCAACTTTAATCAGCGCAAAATAACGTTCACTATCTTTAGGTGCTCTGACTTTCCCTTTTAGGGTATCGCCGGTTCTCAGATGAAAACGTCTTATTTGACTCGGTGACACATAAATATCATCGGGGCCTGCAACATAGGAGTCCTCTGGAGAACGTAAAAAACCAAATCCGTCAGGTAAAAGTTCTAACGCACCCTCGGTATAAACGTCATCACCATTTTTGGCATGTTCTTTTACAATTGCAAAGATTAAATCTTGTTTTCGATTACGAGCTAAGCCTTCAAGCTTCATTGAGATGGCAAGTTCCATCAATTCAGCAGCAGACTGCTTCTTTAGATCTGTTAGATTCATTTTTTACCTAAAATGGGATTTTTATAAAGATAGTTTGTGTGGGCACGCTATAAGTGCAATCAACATAAATATGGAGGGGGTTTTTCAGATTTTTGTAACTATAGCAATAAAATAAAGTGAAATCCACATTAAAATCAAAATATTTTAGACTATTTGATATTAATGGTTATTTACTACTAGAAGCTAACTCAGTTTATAGCCAATATCATATATTAATCAACGATGTACAGCTTCAAAGATCAAGTGAAGTCCGGACAGATAAACTTCATTAGTTTTATTGCAATGTGTGTGTCTTCAATTCCCCTGCCTTCAGCGAGCCCATCATGCCA
>JBLIIN010000089.1:0-6565 GCA_047635075.1 Methylophagaceae bacterium
TATGCCGATCATTCAAGCCAAATATCCATGGGGCATTGAAATAGAAAAAGTCTGGTTCCAAGCCGATATCGTCGAGACCAACATCAATAACTTCAGCGTTAACTTAATGCAGGCAGTCGGAATCGTCGCCATCATCATGTTGTTATTTTTAGGCTTGAAAGTGGGTTTAGTCGTTGCCAGTTTAATCCCAGCCGCTATGATTATTGCCTTTTATTTCATGCAAATATTTGGCATTACCATCAACCAAATTTCATTAGCGGCCTTAATCATCTCACTTGGCTTATTGGTCGATAATGCCATTGTTATGGTTGAATCCATACTCGTTAAACAAGGGCAAGGTAGTTCAGCTATTGATGCCGCTATTGAGTCGGGAAAAGAACTGTTCACCCCATTACTGATTTCATCACTCACTACCAGTGCAGCCTTTATGCCTATTGGCTTAGCAGAGTCAGATGTCGGTGAATACACATCAGATATATTCTATGTAGTCACTATTACACTCCTTATTTCATGGACACTAGCAATGACTATGATTCCATTATTAAGCAGCTGGGCACTAGCTAACAGACAACCTAAAGTCATAAAACCGGCAGAGGGTGAATTCTCAGGCACTAGCTACGAAATATACCGCTTTTTATTGTTACCAGCCCTTCATAACAAATTATTATTTTGCCTTTTCATCATTATTCTCTTTTTCAGTGCTATCCAAGGCTTAAATTATGTCCGTGTTGCGTTCATTGAGCCTTCAGAAGATCCTGTCTTCACAGGTAACTTTGAAATGCCACTGGGAACGTCAATAGAAACCAGCCAAAAGATCATGAATGACATCGATCAGTTTATTCGCGAACAATACTACGAACCTGAGGATGGCACTAAACCCTTAATTACTAATTGGCTTACCTATATCGGTGATGGCGGACCTCGTATAACACTTGGCCTGAGTCCCCCGAATGCCAACCCAGCTAACTCTTTTTTAGTCGCTAATACCCTTAATGGTCAAGCTGTAGAAAAAGTCACCCAAGGCATACAATCTTTTGCCGAAGAGAATTATCCTGATTTAGCTGTCAAGCTCAGCCGCTTAGAAAATGGCCCGCCTGTCGGCTATCCTGTTCAAATTCGCTTATCTGGCCCAGATTTTAATACCTTGTATCAACTGTCCGATCAGGTGACTAAGTACCTGAATGACGATGCAGCCATCATCTCAGTCAAAAACACTTGGGGTAAAAAAACTAAGAAGCTCTTAGTCACCGTTGATCAACAACGGGCATTAAGAGCTGGTATTACCAGCGACGACGTCGCTTATTCCCTTAAAGCCAGCCTCACGGGTATTGAGATGACTGAATACCGAGAGGATAACAAGGTTATTCCAATCACACTGCGCTCGGTCGCAGCAGATCGACAAAATATTCAAAAACTTGATGGCACCAGTATCTACTCACAAAGTACCGGTCAATCTGTTCCACTCAAACAAGTTGCAAATGTCAGCATGGTATTTGAACCTGGTGTTATCGAACGAAGAGATAGGACACGGACTCTGACCTTGAAAGCGCAGTTGATGCCCAACGCAACAGCCACACAAGTCAATAAAACCTTAATACCGTGGTTAGAAAAAGTCTCCGACGACTGGCCTTCTGATCATCAGTATGAGCTTGGCGGCGAAGCCGAAGATTCTGGCGATGCCAATGCCTCAATCGTCGAAAAACTGCCCATTGCGGGCATGATTATATTGTTGCTGCTCGTTGGCCAGTTTAACTCTATCAGACGACCATTAATCATTCTTACAACGATTCCACTAGGGCTCATTGGTGTTGTTCTTGGCTTACTTGTTGCCAACTCTTCTTTTGGATTCTTCACTATTTTAGGCATCCTTTCCCTCGCCGGTATCATCATTAATAATGCCATTGTCTTGATAGACCGAATTACGATAGAAATAGAGCAATTAGGCAAGCCTGCCAATATCGCGATTATCGCGGCATGTCAGCAGCGATTAAGACCCATTTTATTAACGACCGCAACAACTGTACTGGGTATGATGCCACTGTGGTGGGGCGGTACGGCCATGTTTAGACCCTTAGCGATTTCCATTATCTTTGGCCTTGCTTTCGCTACTGTCATAACTTTGTTCTTGGTACCTGTCTTATATGGCTTATTTTTCAAAGTTGACTTCAAAAATAGTTAAAAACGACTCTTTTCAACTTAAAAATGAAGAAAGAAATATGACACCATTTGAAACGGCAACTGCTTTTTTTCATGCTTGTGAATCACTAAAAGGCTGGGAAGAATGTCATCAATATACAACGCTTATGCAACATTCTCAGCTTAACCTGAACCCCTTGTAGATATCACTACAGTGGATGACCTCACCGAGTGGATGAAAGGCTTCGGCTCGACAACCACAACCGGCGCCACCTTCGATTTACACAGCGCCCGTTTTGATGAAGGCACGCATACTGCGGTATTTTTCGGCGCCTATGACGACACCCATAATGGCGAAGGTGGCCCCGTGCGCCCTAGCCATAAAACGACCCATACCGATTATTTTTATGTCCTTACTATGAATAACAACGGTCTAATAGAATGGATGGTCAAAGTTTGGAATGCCCCTTGGGCAATGAGGGAACTTGGCTGGGGATAACTTAGAAATTGGTCAGCCGATGAGGAAGGCTTAGTCTTCCTCATCGGCGAATTCTAGACCCGCAATATTATCCAGCATCGGCATTGCATTTGCAGAAATGCCTTGCAATTCACCACACATCGCGAGCATTTGGTCAGATATCCGGCCAATTTGCATTTCTCGCTTTTTCCATAACCGTTGCATCGCCGCTTTCTCTTTCTCTAAATCAGACCGCATTAATTCATAATTCTCGACCACAGCCCGTATCCTTTGAGCAAACTGATTACTCGTAACGTAATCAAACAGCTCTTCCATTTGCTCATTTTTCCCCACACTAACTGATTTCTGACGTTGTGACTCTATCAGTACGGTGCGTAAAGCAGCCGACAAGCCAGATACCACCTCAGGACGAACAAGCCACACCCCTTCATACTGAACAATTACTTCATCAATACTCGCCGGAAAAACTGTACTGACCAATACAGCAATATCACCCGCTTCACGCTGCATATCTTCTTTTAATTTCGGGATCCAGTTATTCGACCAGTTTTCTGCCCGCTTAGTCTCCCATACGATCGTGCCACATGAAGCACCAGAGCGCAGTTTTACTCGTTGAATGACGTCCGCTCCCCTGACCCCTTTCTTAACCGGTTCGACCTCATCAAAGGGATAACTCCGGCCCAGCAACGACTCAAGTTCTAATTCTAATACTTCGCCTTGTAACTGCTGCGAGCCTTGTTCTAATTTACGCGTCAATTCTTCATTGGCTTTTTGAGCATCAGTAATTTTTTTCTTTAACTCAGCTTCTTTAAGCGAAAAGGCTTCACTCGATTGCTTCTTAATTTGGCTACGCTCAATATCCAGCTTACGTTCAACCTCTAGCGTCAATTCCGCCTTTTGCTGTTCAACTAATTTTTTTTCTTTGCGTAAAGTCAGTTCGGCATATCGAAACTCAGTTAAACGCTTATCTTTATTTGCCACTTCATCTTTCAATGAGTTCAACTCAAATGATGCTTCTTCACGAAGTTGTGCCGTAGCCTTTTTACTTGCCGCCTCAACTTGCTTCTTGAACTGGTCTTGTGAATGCTGGCTGTCTAGTAGTTGTTCTTTTAAAACGGCTAACTCAGACGCATGGACTTTAGCTAATTTACGTTGCTGCTCTTGCATCACCCGCTGTTCGAGGGCTTCACGCTCTTTATCTAACATGGCTGCATATTCGACTTCGTACTGTTCTATTAAATGATGGGATAAGCCATCCTGCACTGGAAATACCGTCTCGCAGGCAGGACATGACACCTTATCATCACCATTTAATATGATTTTTTGGCTCATAGCCTTCTCCTAATAACAACATGCACCCAGAATTACTAAGCATCCTAGCAGAGCAGTGCAAAAGACAAAATAAGATAGTGAAGGTCAATGGTGATGAACACACCACAGAATAAAAATAGTTGGTCGGAGTAGCAGGATTTGAACCTGCGACCACTTCTCCCCCAGAGAAGTGCGCTACCAGGCTGCGCTATACCCCGACTGTATGAATTTCAGACCGTTAAATCAATGGTGATTTAGTGCCCTACGAACAACCTTATCTTAGACAGGATTAAGTGGTTCTAGTGTAAAATGGAACGAAAACCAAAAATAATTAAACGAGTAAAGCCCTTATTTCGGCTAACTCTTCTAACATCTTTTCTATGATTTTCTTTTTATCAAATACATTCACTTCAGGCTTATCATCACTTTCTAAACGCTGACGTGCACCACCGATAGTGAAGCCCTGCTCATACAATAAACCCCGTATTTCACGAATTAACACGACATCGTGGCGTTGATAATAGCGTCGATTACCACGGCGTTTAACGGGCTTAAGTTGGGAGAACTCTTGTTCCCAGTATCTTAAAACATGAGGCTTAACCCCACAGAGCTCGCTTACTTCACCGATAGTGAAATAACGCTTTCCTGGAATAACTGGAAGTTCATTGTTATTGCTCGCTTCTAGCATAACTATCCACCCTTGCTTTAAGCTTCTGTCCTGGTCTAAAAGTCACTACACGACGTGCCGTTATAGGGATCTCCTCACCCGTTTTTGGGTTGCGACCGGGTCTTTCACTTTTATCTCGTAATTCAAAATTGCCAAAACCTGACAACTTTACATTTTCACCTGCTTCTAACGCAGAACGAACTTCTTCGAAAAACATTTCAACAAGTTCTTTTGCTTCGCGCTTATTAAACCCGAGCTCATCGTAAAGTTCCTCAGTCATATTGGCTTTAGTTAATGCCATGTATACCTCTATATCGATTACTTTTAACTTGCTCTACGACCGTATCGTAGCACCAATTTTTTGTTCTAACTGTGTTGTTATTCGCAAAATAAGCGCATTAACCTCATCATCTGTTAATGTTCTCTCGGTATGTTGCATATGAAATGCGACAGCAATACTCTTCTGTCCTTGCTCGACACCATCTCCGCTATATACGTCAAACACTTGAGTTTCTTTAAGAATATCAGATCTAACATCATTCAAGCAATGCTTGATTTCACCAGCAGTTATTGTGCCAGATACAACCAATGCTAAATCCCGACGAATGGCTGGGAACTTAGATAACACCGAAAAAGCAGGTATTTCTGACATTAATAGTGACGATAACGCCAATTCAAAGACATATACGGGTACATTCAAATCTAGTGCTTTATGCAATTTAGGATGAATAGCACCTATCCACCCCACGGCTTGTTCACCAGCATAAACCCGAGCTGATTGACCAGTATGTAACGATGGATGGAGTTCAGCAACAAAACGAATATCTGTTCGACTGCCTAGAGCCAATAAGGCTTCTACATCTGCTTTGATATCAAAGAAGTCCACAGGACGCTGCTTTTCAGCCCACTGCTCTGCATAACGCGGTCCACAGATTACACCACCAATATGGCGATGCTGTTCTACAGTATCATGAGTTCCATTAAAGATACGACCCACTTCGAATAAACGAACGCGCTCATGCTGACGATTAGAGTTATAGGTTAATGCTTGAATCAGGCCAGGCCACAATGATGTTCTCATTACAGATAAGTCTGCTGATATTGGGTTCGCCAAAATAATAGCTTCTTCGCCTTCAACAGCCAGATATTTTTGAACTTCCGGGTCAACAAAGCTATAGGTAATTGCTTCTTGATAACCCCGGTCAACCAATAAAGACTGTAGTCGAGATGTGGCTAAGCTGTGTTCGGAAATATTTGCCGTTAATACTGTTCCTTGTGGCCGAGTTTGTGGCAATTTGTCATAGCCGTAGAGGCGGCCTAGTTCTTCAATCAAATCAACTTCAATGGCTAAATCGAAACGAAAACTCGGCGCAGTTACTGACCAACCATCTGCTTGAGTAGTTACTGCTAAACCCAGACGCGTCAATTGGTCTTCAACTTGTGTTGCTTCGATATCGATACCTAATACACGCTTAATTCGTGCAGATCGCAAATGGATAGTCGCTTGTTCAGGTAAATGTGATTCTGATATTACTTCGGTAATGGGGCCAGCTTGTCCACCAACAACCCTTAACAGTAGTGCCGTAGCTCGGTCAATCGCTCGACCAGCGAGTTCAGGATCCACGCCACGTTCGAAACGATGAGATGAATCTGTATGTAAACCATGGCGACGTGCACGACCGGCAATCGCAGTCGGCGTGAAAAAAGCAGACTCCAAGAACAAATGCTGCGTCTCATCATCAATGCTTGAAGGTTCACTGCCCATAATACCGGCTAAAGCCAATGTCGAGTTAGCATCGCTAATCACTAATGTTTCACCAGTGATATTGACTAGCTGACCATCCAGTAAACTAATCTGGTCACCCGGCATTGCGATTTTGACGTCGATGCCACCATCGATTTTATCCAAATCAAAAGCATGCATAGGCTGCCCTAATTCAAGCATTACGTAGTTGGTCACATCAACAACAGGG
>JBLIIN010000090.1:0-6487 GCA_047635075.1 Methylophagaceae bacterium
AATTTGACCTTCATTGGGGGCCAGGTTACCACTTAACATTTTCATACTAGTGCTTTTCCCTGCACCATTAGGGCCTAGAAAGCCAAGGACTTCCCCCTTATAAAGTTCAAAGTCGAGCTGATTAACTGCCCGCTGAGTGCCATAGGAACGTGATAATGATTTGGCAGAAAGCAGAGGTGTTGTCACGGCTTATTTGATGGACTCTAACGAGTCATTAACCCAGACCGTTGCAGTCAGGAAGGCTTGATTGATGATTGCAATACTAAGAGAGTCTGGAATGTCTGTTAAAGAACCACGCTCATGGGCTTTAAGGAAGATGAGTAATGCTCCCAGAGGGCCTTCTTCATTCAATAAGGCGACTTTGAGCATTGTTGATAAAGGCAAAGGCTTGAGTAATTCGAGCATTGGTCTATTTAACAAAGCATCTGTGACAGAAAAGAGCCCAAGTGTAAAAGCAGTTTCTCGAGCGCAATCAAAATGTGATGCGAGCGATTCAGACATTTTGGCACGTACCAGTGCAGTTGTTAGTAATTCAGTGGGTGGCGCCGCATTGATCTTGGAGAATGAAATGATAGTGGCCCATGATTTGATGGTATCAAGACCCAAATAAATAACGGCTTCTTTTATAGAATCTACCGGTTTTGAGAAGCTAAAAGCAGCTGAATTAAGGCAGCGTAAAAGTTTGAGGCTGAGCGAGACATCATGTTTTATGAGCTCTTCAACTTCTTTAATACTAATTTCAGGCCGTTGGAGTTCACTTAACAGACGTAAGGAGGTCATTTTGTTTTCAGGTAAGGGCTTACCATCAAGAATAGTCGGCTTGCAAAAAAAGTAGCCTTGATAGTAATCAAACCCCAGCTCTTTACAGAGTTGGAATTGTGCTTCAGTTTCGACCTTTTCGGCGAGCAGTCTAACGTTGAAAGGCTTGAGTATCTTGACATGCTCAATGAGTTCTTTAGCAGAGAGGGCAAGTAGATCAATTTTGATGATATTGGCGACATCGACCAGTGGTTTCAAATCTTCGTGGTAGATGAAATCATCGAGTGCTATCGTGAAACCTTGTTCGGAAAATTGTTTAACCGACTTGATAATCTCATCGTCAATCTTAATGTCTTCCAAGACTTCTAAGACAACATTATGGTGATGAAAAGGGAGTGGGATTTCGCGAGTTAGAAAGGCACGGGTCAGATTAATGAAGCCAAGTTTACCCCCTAATACATCTTCAATGCCAAATTCTAGGAAGGTATTATTTATGACTTGGCTAGTTGCACTATCGCCATTGATAACATCGACGCCGGATTGATTTGTTTCATTGCTACGAAACAAAAGCTCGTAAGCAAAAAGCACGAGGTCCTGGTCAAAAATAGGTTGTCTAGCAAGAAAGATTGAATCGGCTGAAATTGAATCGGCTGAAATTGAATCGGCTACGTTAGCAGATGTCATATTTATTCCCTAAGCTCTAGATCTTTTGAATCCAGAGTGTAGCAATTTTTGATATAAAAAAACCTGCACTAGGCAGGTTTTTTTGATTATTTATGAAAATAATTATTTTATTTTTGCTTCTTTGTATATGACGTGTTTTCTTACGACAGGATCAAACTTTTTCATTTCCAGTTTTTCCGGCATGGTACGTTTGTTTTTATCAGTCGTGTAGTAGTGACCGGTGCCTGCTGATGAGACTAATTTAATTTTATCGCGCATGTTATTTTCTCCTAGACTTTTTCGCCGCGGGCTCTAATTTCAATTAAGACTGTATCGATGCCTTTCTTGTCGATGATGCGTAAACCATGATTGCTGACTTTTAATTTTACCCAACGGTTCTCTGATTCAACCCAAAAACGATGCGGGTGAAGATTGGGAAGAAAGCGACGACGTGTTTTGTTGTGGGCGTGAGAAACGTTGTTACCGCTCATAGGACGTTTACCCGTTACCTGACATACTCTGGCCATTTTAGAACCTGCTCCTGATGAACTTCTTACTATATAAAACAAGGGACGTATCTGACGGCCCATCTGTAACTACAAAGCCGAACTTTATACCATAGATAAAATCCGATGGGTAATTGAATTATCGTTATGTCGCTGTAAGCAGCATGTCGTCTATCTTTTGGCGTAAATGCTCAAAATTAAGTATGCCAATTTTGCGCATCACAATGTCACCGTTCGGGGCAATCAAAAAGTGTGTGGGTGTGACGCGGACGCGGTTAAATGCCGTGGCAATTTCGTTACTTTCATCCCACGTGAGAATGTAGTTCAATTGTCGCTGTTGTCTCATGGCATTGATGTGTTCTGGTGAGTCGTGCGACATTGCAACACCAATCATGGCGAGACCTTTATCGGCATAGTCTTTATAAAGCGCGTTAAGTTCAGGCATTTCTTGTACGCAGCCGGGACAGTCTGTGGCCCAGAAAATCATCAATACCGGTTTATCAGCATATTCTGCGATAGAGTGATATTGTCCATGAATATCGTTGAAGCTGATGTTGGGTGCTTTTTGGATGTTATTATTTTTCACCCATGTGAAGGCGAACAACAAGGCAAATAATGCGATGATGATTAGTATCGGTTTTTTAAAAGAGGTCATAGTCGGTTACTCTTGGTGGCGTCAAGGATATGACAATGATAATGGTTATAAGTGCCAATTCCAGTGGCTTTTCACTCGAAATTAACTGGGCTTTTTTGATGCCAATCAGTAGCTTGTTGATAACACTGCGCTACATTAAGTATTCGGGCCTCTTCAAAGTAGTTACCAATAATTTGTAACCCAACAGGCAAGCCATCTACAAAGCCGGCGGGAATAGACATGCCAGGCAGACCTGCTAGATTGGTGCTGATAGTATAAATATCGGCGAGATACATGGCAACGGGGTCGTCTTTTTTATCACCGAGTTTGAAAGCGGTTGTGGGAGCCGTTGGCCCCATGATGACGTCGACATCATTGAATGCTTGTTTAAAATCATCACTGATCAAGCGGCGACATTGTTGTGCCTTGAGATAGTAAGCATCGTAATAACCAGCCGAGAGAGCATAAGTCCCAATCATGATGCGGCGTTTGACTTCTTCACCAAAACCTTCGCCTCGTGAACGCTGGTAAAGGTCGAGTAAGTCTCTCGGGTCTTTACAGCGATGGCCGAAACGAACACCATCCATTCTAGATAAGTTTGATGAGCATTCCGCCGGTGCTACAACGTAATAAGTCGGAACAGCTAAATGCGTGTTGGGTAAAGTAATATCTTTAATGACTGCGCCAAGAGACTCGTATGTTTTTATTGCCGCCTCAATAGCTGCTGCGACTTGGGGGTCTAGACCTTCACCAAAATATTCTTTGGGTAAGCCAATTCTTAAACCTTCAATAGAATCATTAAGACTCGCAGTGTAATCAGGTGCTGATTGATTTACGCTGGTGGAATCACGTGGGTCAAAGCCAGCCATCTCATTAAGCAACATGGCGGCATCTTCAGCGCTATGAGCCATTGGCCCTGCCTGATCTAAGCTTGAAGCGAAGGCAATCATGCCATATCGAGAGATACGACCATAGGTCGGTTTTAAGCCCGTTAGGTTACACAGCGAAGCAGGCTGACGAATCGATCCACCGGTATCTGTTCCTGTTGCAATGGGAGCCAAATTGGCAGCGACAGCGGCTGCTGAGCCCCCAGATGAGCCTCCGGGAACACGCTGCTTATCCCATGGGTTTTGTACTTGTCCGTAAAAGCTGGTCTCATTAGATGAACCCATTGCAAACTCATCCATGTTGGTTTTACCTAGGGTGACCATGCCCGCTTGGTTGATTTTTTCAACGATAGTTGCATTATAGGGCGCGATAAAATTATTGAGCATTTTTGAACCACAACTGGTGCGAATGCCTTGTGTGCAGAATATATCTTTGTGTGCGATTGGAATTCCGGTCAGTCTTCCCGCTGTTTTTTGTTGTAGTTGTGCATCGGCGACTCTAGCTTGTGCTAATGCCATTTCGTCAGCAACGGTGATGAAGGCATTGAGTTCGTTGTTGTGTTTGTTGATACGGTCTAAGTAATGTTGTGTCAATTCCACACTACTGATGTCACCATTGTGTAATGCGCTCGATAATTCTGAGAGTGTTTTTGTGTGCATGATTTACCTGTTACTCAATAACTTGTGGGACCAGGTAGACACCTGCTTCTGTTTTTGGCGCAATCGTTTGGAATTTTTCACGTTGATCCATTTCTGTTACTTGATCTGGCCGTAATCTTTGAATTGCATCCATTGGGTGAGCCATTGGCGTGATACCCGAAGTATCCACGCTACTGAGTTGTTCGACTAAACCGAAAATAGTGGTCAAATCTCGCGCATAATCAGGGATATCATTGTCATCTATCGCTAAGCGAGCGAGATAGGCAATTTTTTCTACATCTGTTTTATCTAAACTCATTCAGGGTCCTAGTTATGACTTTTCATTCAAAAGTATGAAGTTTAAATGATTCGTGGCTTGCTCAACAGCCCATTGCATTGATAAAGTATCTTTTTTTCATGACTAGTTGTGGTTTTTGTCGATGTTTAAACGTCTACGCGGAATGTTTTCTAACGACCTTTCGATTGATTTGGGTACAGCAAATACGCTGATTTATGTGCGTGGTCAGGGCATTGTTCTGAATGAACCTTCTGTTGTTGCAATTCGGCAAGATAAAGGCCCTGGCGGCCCGCGGTCTATTGCTGCTGTTGGTGTTGAAGCCAAGCGAATGCTCGGGCGGACACCAGGCAACATTACTGCGATTAGACCGCTGAAAGATGGTGTGATTGCTGATTTTACTGTGACAGAAAAAATGTTGCAGCATTTCATTAAGAAAGTCCATGAAGGTCGCTTTTTCAAACCCAGTCCGCGCGTTTTAGTCTGTGTGCCTTGCGGGTCGACGCAAGTAGAAAGGCGCGCAATTCGTGAATCTGCTGCGGGAGCGGGTGCCCGAGATGTCTTTTTAATAGAAGAACCGATGGCCGCTGCTATTGGTGCAGGCATGCCTGTAGATGAAGCCAGTGGTTCGATGGTGTTGGATATTGGTGGAGGTACGACAGAAGTTGCCATTATTTCCTTGAATGGAATTGTTTACTCGGCCTCAGTGCGTATTGGTGGCGATTTGTTTGATGAAGCGATTATTAATTACGTTCGCCGTAACTATGGCAGCCTGATTGGTGAATCAACGGCAGAAAAAATTAAAAAAGAAATTGGATCAGCTTATCCGGGTAACGAAGTAAGAGAGATGGAAGTAAGAGGTCGCAATTTGGCAGAAGGTATTCCGCGTAGTTTCACATTGAATAGCAATGAGATTCTTGAGGCGCTACAAGATCCTCTGTCAGGGATTGTGGCTGCTGTAAAAACAGCATTAGAACAAACACCGCCAGAATTGGGGGCGGATGTTGCCGAGCGGGGTATTGTCTTGACCGGCGGTGGTGCATTGCTCAGAGACATCGATCGACTTTTGGTTGAGGAAACTGGCTTGCCAGCCATTATCGCTGAAGATCCTCTGACTTGCGTTGCACGTGGTGGTGGCCGTGCCTTAGAAATGCTTGATGATCGAGGCAGTGACGTTTTCACATTTGAGTAGTACTTTGGTTTACACTATGAAACCCTTATTAGATGACTTTATTTATAAAGGTTTTTTCGTTTTTAGGTATTAGAAAATTAAACCGTTATTTACAAATCGCGCTTCTCTCAACACCCGTTTAAGACTAGCTCTTTTAGCCTCGCTGACCTTATTTTTTCTTGACTCACGATTAAATACTTTTGATGACATGAGAAGCCATCTTGCGACCATAATTTATCCCGTTCAACTGATTGCGTCTTTTCCTAGTGATATTGGTGATTGGACCAGCGAGTACTTTCAGAGTCGTAGAGAATTAAAAGAGCAAAATGACTCATTTAAAGCTACTCAACTATTAAATGCTGTTCGGCTGCAAAGATTACAGGCCCTAGAACGAGAGAATATGCGTTTGCATCGTTTGTTGGGCTCGTCTTTTCGATTGCCTGAGCGTGTTTTAGTCGCTGAATTATTGACCATTGATTCTGATCCATTCTCTCAACAGATCGTGATTAATCGTGGCAATCAGTATGATATTTTTGAAGGTCAACCTGTCTTGGATGCGAGCGGTGTGATGGGCCAAGTGATGTCAGTCAGCCGTTTTTCTAGTCGTGTCATTCTGTTAACAGATCCCAGTCATGCAATTCCTGTGCAAGTAAATCGTAACGGAGTACGCTCCATCGTGACGGGACGTGGTTTAGCAGAACCTTTGCAATTAGAACATTTACCATACAATGCAGATGTCAGAGTGGGTGATTCATTGGTGACATCTGGCTTGGGAGGGCGCTTTCCTGTTGGTTATCCTGTTGGAACTATCAGTGCTATTACTCGCCCTGCGGGTAAACCTTTTGCTAATATTAAAGTTGCACCCGCTGCTGATTTATCGACTAGTCGAGAAGTGTTACTAGTTTTACCCCGAGTTGATGAAATTGATATGGC
>JBLIIN010000091.1:0-6300 GCA_047635075.1 Methylophagaceae bacterium
TAAAAATCAATGATATCAATGCCTTTAGCGAGTAGTTCAATCACTTTGTGTGACAGCTCAAATTCAATTGTCAAGCAACTTAAAGGTGAAAAAACATGTCAACTGAGGTAGTTTTACAAGCAAAAATACGCTAACCTAGTCTACTTAAATTGACCCTGTCTGATAGAGGATTTCATATGCGCATGCACACTATTCCTACCTACTTCGCTCTTTTAATATTGTTATCTGCTAGTGTTGTATCGCAAGCTGAAGATGTGATTTCTAAAAATGTTGATATTCATGCCTTCTCAGATTTGCTGGCTCAACATGCCGACGATACCAATGCCCAAATTATTGATGTAAGAACACAAGCAGAATTTCAATCCGGGCACCTAGCAGATGCACAATTAATTGATTTTTATGATAAAGGTTTCGTCCAAAAGCTCGATAAATTAGATAAAGAAAAAACTTATCTAATGTATTGCAGAACAGGGAACCGCAGCGGCAAAGCGCTTAAATTCATGAAAAAGCTAGGCTTCAAAGTCGCTTACAATATGCAAGGGGGTATGAGAGCTTGGTCCAGAGCCGACTATCCAGTCGTCACTGCTAAATAAATTGCCGTTTTTTTTTAAGCAACGCACAATCATATTGCCTACGATCTGGGGCTGGTTGTTAATTAGTTTAATTTTAGCTGTGATAATGGGTTACACCTTTCAGCACCTTGGCCACTTTTTAGCCAAAAATCAACCAACACAGGGCCAATATCTTATTGTCGAAGGTTGGATTGATGAACAAGCATTGCTCGATGCCAAAGCTCTTTTTGACCTAGGGCAATACAAAGTACTCATTACTTCAGGTGGTCCCATCACCAACACAATCAAACCTGACTATCCAAGTTACGCTGACAAAGCCGCCGCTTTTTTAGTGAGCCAAGGCTTTGACCCTCATAAATTACGAGCCGCTCCCGCCCCCGCATCTGCTCAAAACAGAACTTATTTAAGTGCCGTTAAAGTCCGTCAATGGTTTGAGCAGCATGCAGTAAAGCCCGCCTCTTTCGATATTTTATCCTCAGGTGTCCATGCGAGAAGAACTCAAAAGTTATATCAAATAGCATTCAATGACTCAACAAAAATAGGCATCATTGCCATAAGGTCTGAGCAATACCCACTAGACCACTGGTGGCAGAGCAGTGATGGTATTAAGTCTGTGCTAACAGAGATTGTTGGCTTAGGCTATACCTTTTGCTGCTTCGACCCAGGTAAGGTTGGTTCTCATCAAGAGTTGTGGGGAATTTATTAGGCTTCTATGGGTATAACACTGCCCTCTCTCTTTGTTGAAAAGTCACTTGGATATCCAAAAGCACACCGATACTAAATCAGCGTTCAACACGCTGATCGTTTACCCAGAACTCTATAGGATATACTATCAATAACTTTATTAGAGGCAGAGGCAAATGAATACGATGACAAGACGATTTTCTATCTTATTTTTATTTTTAAGCCTCCTTGGTTGTAACACTGCCTACATTAGCGAATTAATTGCTACACCAGAAATCAAAGATATTCAGCTATCCCATTTTTCAGTTCAAGACCGAACCGCTGTATTCAATGTGTCTTTGTATAATCCAAACCCCTTCCCCTTACCTATCTCAGCTATTGCGGGTGACATCGCAATTAACTCTCTCACTATTGGTAGTTTGGAGGCTAAAAGTAACCAAAGTTTGGCCGCATTTGGCACTCAGGATATTACCCTACCATTATCACTGAATCCTGACACACTATTAAATGCAGTCCAAAGTGTCTTGTTACAAGGCAAGGCAAACTACGCTTTTAAAGGTGAGGTGCAAACAAGTCTAGGACGTGTTCCGTTTGCCAAAGAAGGAGTGTTATCCGCTAAAGAAATGATAGGCTCAAAGCTATCCGGCAATCGCTAGTTAACACATTATCTCTTCCATGGTTGAACAGTTATTTCTAAAACCCAGTGTCAGTTCAGCACCCATGATTGCCGTAAACTCTTACGATGCCTCCCTGAAAGGTATTGCAGGGAGCCCACTACAGCATCCTTTAAAGCAGTTATTGATCTTACCCCAAGATAGTTTAATCGACTTTGGTCTTATTGCTGGCCAAATGAGAGAAGATATTGTTATCAGAGCCGGATTCGACTTTCATGCTTTAGCTTCAGGTACAACAATTGGCATTGGAAGCGTTGAGTTAAGATTAACTTTTCATTGTGAACCTTGCTCTAAAATAAAGTCGATTATTAACCCTAAAAAAGTGATTCACCGACGTGGATATCACAGCCAAATAATCAAAGCCGGTCGTATTCAGTTAGGTGACACTGTCACTGTTTTTGCTCGAACTTATGAACCGATTCCTTACGCGCTAGCAGATCGCATAAAATGGTATTTGCAACGTAATCCAGCCCCTATTTATGCCGCCGACCTTGTCAGTGCGATAGGATTATCAACTAGTTATTGTCGAGCTGTACCCACTGTTCTTCGTCATAGAAAAGATATTGAATCCCAATTAATTCTCTACAAAAAAAACAGTCCTCCTAGATAGGTGTTTGCTCCGCTCTTAATATTTTTAAGTCAGCAATGACTTCCTGACTATGGCGGTTGACATTGACACTTCGATAGACTTTTTTCACTTTACCCTCTGGGCTGATAATAATGGTATGCCGTTTGGCAAACTTAATTGGGCCCATAGAGGCCAGAGCGCCATAAGATTTAGCAACTAGTCCATCAGTGTCTGCTAGTAATGGAAAAGGTAAACTATATTTTTTAGCAAAGTCTGCATGACTCTTTTGGTCATCAACACTGACGCCTAATACTTGTGTGTTGAGTTCTGATATCACTTTATATTCATCTCTAAAGGCACAGGCTTCCGTCGTACAACCCGGGGTGTCATTTTTCGGGTAAAAATATAAAACCACCCATTTCCCTTGGTAGCCATTAATTGTATGAGAATCGCCATTTTGGTCATATAGGGCAAAATTGGGGGCTTGATTATCGATTGTTAAAACGTCCGCTCGTGCAAAGTTAAACATGGTCAGCCAGACCAATAAAAAAGAAACTCCAAATAATCTCATCACCTACTCCTATCATTAATCTAAGTTGTTGAGTGTAACTAAGTTTACTCATGTTGCCCAATCTCGTTTTATGTTATTTTCATAACTTATTTTCTTTGATAGCTAATCGACAGAATCGTTCACTAATATGAAACTTATTTACACTCGTGAAAACCGCTTTCTGGTCTATAACATTCAAAATATTGTTGAAAATGCGGGATTAACAACAATATTAAAAAATGAATATGCCTCCTCCGCTGCCGGTGATTTAGCACCACATGAAACCTGGTTAGAATTATGGGTACTCAACGAGGATGATTATCCCTTAGCAATGAGGGCCATTAGGGCGGCTTTTGATCAACAAGATGCTGCTGACTGGGTATGTCAGCAATGTTCTGAAAACAATATCGCCAGTTTTGAACTATGTTGGCAGTGTCAGACTGAACGGCCTGATTAAACCCGACGACTCTGGTAACGACGTTTAGCCCAAGGATGTAATACCCTCTTCAAGAAGGAGTGTTGATACTCCTTTCGCAACGAGAGGCGTGCATCACCTTGAATTTTTTTACTCAAGAACCAGCCATAACCTTTATTACCTAATAGACTAAAAACACAACGATTTACCACGGACGCATCCATCTGGGGTTTGAGTTGTTTACGCCAAAGTTGATCGTAGTTTTCACCGGTTAATAAACTTTGTGCAGCGAGTAACCCAGATGAAATTACTAAGCGCATGCCAAAACCCCAGAGTGTGTCTTGAAAACCCGCCTGTTCACCAATAACAGGAAATTGTCCATTATAGGCTGTTTCAGGGATATAAAAATTGCCGATACCCCCATGAAATTTGGGGTTGGTCATTTTCAAATCCACTAATTCCTCAAACGCGGCTACCGTCCGTTCTACATATTTCTTTTCTTGTTTAAAATCATCAAACATACAACTTTTCACTGTCCCAACACCATCCATTATTAATAGATAAGAATAACCTTTGGGTGCCAAGTTATCATCACAGATAACCCAATAGCCATCAGCCATATCAGTCGCGAAATGATAGCCTGCTGAAATTGCATCAGCAGCTTTTGGCCCACCGGCCATGATGCCTTGCCCGGTTATTTGTCTAAGGCGACTATTAAACTTAATTTCAACTCCAAGCGATTGCGCTTGTTTTAATAACGCCGTATCTAATGTTTTTGGTCCTGGCCCACGTTCAAGCATATAGAACAACGGTTGCTCACTGCTTATCTCATAACGGCGTTGCTTATAATCAAATGCGGTTCCTTTGTAACAGGCTAATGATGCAAAGTCTGTGGTTAAGCCCTGTTCCTCGAATAGCTCAAGTACATTTTGCTCTGTTGTCCAATTTTCTAAGCCTTGAAAGTCTTGATAAAGACTGCCAAAACGATGGCCAACTTCTTTATAAGCTTCATGGACAACCACTTCTTTGCCCGCTTTCGCAAGCATGACCGCTGCTGCTAGGCCAGCAGGCCCCGCCCCGGCAATTTCGATTGCTTGTTTTGTCATTTTTAGTTCATCTTATATGATTTATGTATGAGATTACGATTAGTTATTCATCAAACGTCTCTAACAATCTAACGTCACTGTAATCGTCTTACTAAAAAATGTACAGTATCTCAACGACGATATTGAGGCCACTAACTTATTTTAATTAAGCTGTTATTTTTCAGGCCGAGGCGTCCCGTTTTGACTGCATAACGCCTAATACCAAGGGCTGGCGAAATATAATACAGATCACCATTACTACCGAGTAGTTGTTGTCCTACCTGAGCGGTTTTTGCAACGGCAGCATTGGCATTAATATGATGGGACTCACCATGAACTGGAATGGCACAACGTGGTTTTACCCACTGATACATCGCTCTTAGTTCATCAGCGGCTGGGTGTCCTGAGGCATGAATACTCAAATGACTATTATCGTCATTGATAACATTGACTTCCATTGACTTTAGACGTTCAATCATTTGTTCAATCGGCAACTCATTACCTGGGATGACTTTAGAGCTAAAAATGACGGTATCACCCGGCTCTAGCGTCATGTCTCGATAGCTGTTCATACTCAGTCGGTTTAAAGCTGTTCTGGCCTCACCTTGACTCCCTGTGGCCACTAACAACACGGTTGATGCTGGCAGATAGCCTAAATGTGCAGAATCTACATGTGTCTCAACTGTTGTCCATAGGCCTGTTGCCTTGGCTGCCGACATCATGTTGACCATTGAACGTCCTAATAGCCCTAAATGACGACCCGTTTCTTTAGCAATCTTAGCGAGTGTATGAAGTCTAGCTAAGTTACTACCAAAACAAGTAATAACCACTCGGCCGTTGGCATTCTCAATATGATGTTTCAAGCCTTTATACAGGCTTGCTTCAGATTCTGACCAACCAGGTATGTTGGCATTAGTGGAATCGCAGACCATGGCATCAATTTTTTGCTGTGATAAACTCTGATAAAGTGCTTTATCATATGGCTTGCCGAGTACTGGCCCCTTATCCAGCTTCCAGTCTGCAGTGTGAAATACTTTACCGACGGGTGTCGATATCACCATTCCATAGGGCTCTGGGATAGAATGTGTTAATGCTACCCACTGCACCCTGAATACCCCAATATCAATGGTTCCATCACCTTCGACAATCGTGACAGGTACTTGACCATCCAAGCCAACCTCAACTAATTTTCTACGTAAAATTTCAGCAGTGAATTTAGTGGTGTAAACACGACATTTCAGCCTTTTCCAAAGGTAGGGTACGGCACCGATATGGTCTTCATGAGCATGTGTAATAACAAGGCCAACTAATTTTTGTCTATTTTCTACAATAAACTGTGGATCTGCCATTTGTATATGTGGGCGATCACTCATTAAAGCTTCGCCATCAATATCATTCTTTTTATCAAAAATAACACCACAATCAACCATCAACCATTGCCCATCATGGCCATAAAGGTTCATGTTCATGCCAATTTCACCTGTTCCACCTAACGGCAAAAACCAAAAGTCTTGTTGTTCGGGTATCATTATTTTTAGTATTAGCTAATAAATAAGTCATTATGCAATAAAGTGAGAATGCTTGTAGACAAAGTCATCAAAAGGTATTTCCAGCCAAATAAGGTTGCTAGTGCCAACAGTGCTATACTCCCTGACTGCTTAATTTTATAAATAGTAATTATATTGCTTTGGTTGCAACAATTATTTGAAGTTTCGAGGATCCTAAATGTATGGATGCATCTAGCTTATTAAA